>JABAHL010000005.1:0-171259 GCA_019353055.1 Faucicola osloensis | reverse complement strand
TGCCAGTAGGCAATGGCGCGCTTTCTTAGGTCTTGGTCGTATAGGTTCGGCATGGCACTATCTATCTATGAAAATTTAAATTGTGTTCATTATAATATAGGTTTAACTATAATATATTGAATTTTTGCTTATGTATTATTTTATTAGTATGTGGATTTAGAGTCGTACCGTGAAAACTCAAAACTTTATATAGTCCGTATAACAACTTTTGTATCTATTTTTCCAATCTCAAGACGGCTAACTAAACTAGTGTGTCAATGTCTTAAAGTTTCTAATAGCCATGTTTTTAATTTGGAGGGAATAACTTTGAAAGGATTTTTTTTAGGGCATGAAGGCTATTTAAAATGAGTGATTAAAGTTGAAAGAAATAAATCCAGTTTCATCTCTTTTAAATTCGGGTGGGGGTCAAAATCTACTTGCTCAAAAATTAACCAAGGCACAATTTGGGCACAATTTGGGCACACAAGATTTTTAAGCGATTTTTCTGTGCCCAAAATCACAAAAGTGGTCAAAATTTCAACTCTCGCAAAACCACGTAAACCCCTGATATCACTGCAATAAAAAAGCCCCAATCAATCGACTGGGGCTTTTGGAATATGGTAGGCATAATCTGACTCGAACAGACGACCCCCACCATGTCAAGGTTTGCCACGATTTTAATCGTTATTTTATCTTAATGTACTTTAATATATATTTTCTTTAATATCAATGATTAATAATACGTAATTCCTTTATCAATTTAAATGATTTAAAGTATACTAGAAATTTACGGGCACGAAAAAAATTCAAAAATTAGAATTTTTTTACCCCCCACCCTTTCACTTCATTTAAGAAAAATAACGTAATTCTCCAAAATTTTATTAACATATATTAAATTATTTTTTAATTTAAAATAAAATTAACGATAGTAATTATTGTTCTCAATAATATATTCATGATTTTATCGAGAGCAATACCTTGCGGTGGAAATTTACCTTCATGGTAGTGGATAGCTTGGTCAAGATTAAGCATTGTGATTATGTTGTAAATCACTTTTTAAGAATTTTGATTGACAAAGAAAGTTATCACTTATGAATGATTGACAAAATAGCTTGTAAATCATATTGAGCGATTTTTGATTGACAAGGCTAGTTTTTAAAAGCTTTCGTAACTGCTTTAAATAGCTGTTGCCATAATGTATCATCTGCTAAAAAAGGCATTTCTTTCACCAGTTTTTGGCTTCGTTCACCCTGATTGTCCCTGATGCTACGGATGATTCTATCGGCATAATCATTTGGCATATCCATCAGCTCTTTTATCGCATCACGTGCTTGATTGTGTTGATACAAATAATGGCTTTCTTGATATAAATCATCTTGAATGACACGGGATACAAGCTTGGCTAAATACAGCAAGTGCGGCGTCAAATCCAAAAAACGCCAAATCGGCAATGCATTGTCAACATTACCCAAGTGCAAGTTAGACTTGATACCATCTTCAAAGATTTGCGTGGTCTCAAATTTATATTCACCGATCAATTGTGCCATTAGCGGCTTAGAGACGGTATCTAGTATTTTGTCATAATCACTGCGATGTTGTGTGCTGTCACTGATGGCAGATGAAATCGGCAAAATCATCGGTTCACTTAATATTCCATCTCGGTATAGTAAATCATTGACTAAAAACCGATGCACTCGGCCATTACCATCGGCTAATGGATGAATATACACAAAGGCAAAACTTAACACCGCTGCTCGCATAATACAAGGTTGCCCTTGCGTAACATCAAAAAAGCTCTGTAACCCTGCCAACATGTTGACGACTTGCTCAAAAGGCGGCGCAATGTAGTGGACTATTGGGGTAAAGGTGCGCTGCTCGATCTGTCCAATAAATACTGGAGACTTTCGAATTCCCAATTGCGGTAATGCGGTCTTCTCCCCTAAAATCGCCTGTTGTAACTGCGTTAATTCACTATCGGTTATAGGTAGGTCGCCTTTTCCCGTCCGCTGAGCGATCACTTGGGCAAAGCGCTCAATGCGTTTGGTCTGTTTACCCTCCCCTTCAATTATAAAACTGGCTTTACTTTCCCGTAAAGTTAACCATACTGCTGAGCGTAATAGTAAATCTTCACCAAATTCATGATTAAGCGACTGCAACATTTGTACGATATCAAGTTGTGCAGCTTGTTCAACTTGCGGGGTTTTTACCACCATTGGGCAAAAATCTGGCGTACCTGCCAAATTATTATTAATACGCCAACGACTATTTTTAGTGACTTTATCGGGCGATGCGGTGACTACCTTAGCATCATCTAGCGCATCAACATAGTTGCCACTAATATTGGCAGTAATGGTTAAAGTATTCCCCGTAAACCATTCGTATAAAAAGCCTGCACGTCTAGCATATTGTCCGGTGGGCTCATTAGTTATCCAGTCAACCAATAGAGAACTATCGATTTGTTGAAATAGTCGATACATTAGTTCATAGTGCGGAATTTCATGACGTAGATAAAATTGCAAATGAGCGATCACAGTGGCGGCTGGTTGTTTGCTAAACTGATAAACTTCTTCTCTAAAATCATCTTCTCGATGGCTTTCTCGGCGCCCCCCTAGACGGCTTACTAAATACAATGGGAATGCCAACTCAATGTTAAAATATTGAATAAGCCAGACTGCGCCAATTGGATTTTTGATCGAATGATACGATTCTTTAAGAAGACGCATAACTAACCATTGCAACATAGTATTTATTTAAAAAGGATTGTGCATAAAATTAGTAATAAATGCAACAAAATAGATATTTCAAAAAATTATGCAACAAAATAATTTTATTTTTATATTTTGTATTGATTAAATTACAGGCATTTGTACTATTAATCCCTTCTTAATATTATTTTGCTTGCATGACGGTATACTCCTAAATATTGAAGCCTCCCATGCTCCCAGTTCATATAAATAATTCATAATTGAACGATTAAATGTTAAAGTAGCCATTAAAATATCAAAAATGAATAATTACGAGATAATAACTTAGTATGCGATTTGACTTCTATACACCCTCAGAAATTAGTAAGTCACTGGGCAAACGCTTAAAACAGCAGCGTTTGTACCAGAATCTGACGCAGGTTGAACTTGCCCAAAGGGCTGGCATTGGACTAAGAACCTGTTCACGATTAAAAAATATGCTAGGATAAGCCACATAATTGATTAATAACCGAATCAATCACCATGAGAAAATCCTATCCAAGCGACATTAGCAAAAAACAATTTGAACACATACTACCTATTCTAGAAAGTGCTCGGAAGAAGACCAAGCCAAGAACGGTTGACCTTTATGACGTATTTTGTGGGTTATTGTATGTACTAAGAACAGGTTGCCAATGGCGACAGCTACCCCATGACTTTCCCAAATGGCGCACCGTCCACTCGTACTTTCAGAAATGGAGCGAGCTTGACGAAGAAGGCAACAGCCTTCTTGACAAGGCCTTAAAAAAAATTGGTCAAAAAAGCGCGAAAGAAGGACAACCGTAAGGGCAAAACCAGTTTTATCATCATTGATGCTCAAAGCGTAAAAAATACCGACACCGCCAAACACAAAGGCTATGACGCAGGAAAGAAAGTATCAGGGATTAAGCGCCATATTGCGGTAGACAGCCAAGGCTTGCCGCATGCTATCTGTATTACCACTGCCAATATCACTGACCGTGAGGGTGCTACAACGTTGCTTCGTCAACATGCTAAACGACTAAGCCGGGTAAACAATGTGATGGTTGATGGCGGTTATCGAGGTGAGGCGTTTGCTAATGGTGTTAAATCTATCTTAGGCGAAACCGTTACCACAGAAGTTGCCAAAAGAGATGAACTGCATACGTTTAAAGTCATACCAAAGCGATGGGTTGTAGAACGTTCGTTTGCTTGGCTTGAGAAAAATAGACGTCTATGGAAAAACTGTGAGCGTCATTTAAATTCGAGCCTTCAATTTACCAATCTCGCTTTCATCGCTTTGTTATTGAAAAGATTGTGAACAGGTTCTTAGATATATCACAATCGATAAACGACAGAATGAGTTTTTGAAGTAAGGTTTTGCGTATTTGGAGGTCTTGCTCATGTACTGCCCAGCATGTGATGAATTTATTTATATTGAAGATTTGGAAGATACCATACCATTTGAATGCCCCAAATGCCATACTTTGATTGAGATGGTCGTTGACGAAGGTACTTATCAAGGACCTATACAAAGACATTTGCAAATTTTGGATGATTGAATAGATAACTTATGTGTTTTAGCTAAAGGTTTTTAAGTCAATGAATTTTAAAAGAAATATGTTTTATTAATTAAGGATTTAAAATGCAAGTTAAAGATTGGGGCGGCGGTTTAACATTTCACGAAATAACTGCCATTGAAAAAATGAAACAGGCATTTCAAAATCCTAATAATCAAAAAGACCTAAAAGGTCAAGGATTTAAAGTATTAAAAAACCTTCAGTCTATATTCCCTTGGCAGGGCTATTCAGGCTTTCGATTTGCGGATGTAAGACAACGTAAAGAGGGAGAGTTCGATTTAGTTATCATAACCCATTGTAATGTATTAGTAGTTGAACTAAAGCATTGGAATGGTGGTGCGATTACTAGCAATGGCTCACGTTGGTTTAAAGGTAATCAGGATATGGATTACTCACCTGTCCAAGTTACTAGGAACAAAACTTTTCTGCTAAAGAAAAAGCTAGAGAAATTCCGTGGAAAGTTTGGTAATTCCTCCGAAAGATTTCCCATTCCTAAAATTGAATTTTTAGTTGTAATGAGTGGGAATTCGGATTTTAGTGCATTACCAGATAACGAGAAAATCCATGTTATGAGCTTGGATAATTTTCTAGAATTAGCTGATGATAAAAAATTTACTGAACAGTTTGGTGAATATACGAAATTCCCTAAAAACCGTACACTAAATACAAACTTTACTGTTTTTGATCAAATCTTTGAGGCTAATACTGTCAAACCAAAAAGTATCAACAGAGGTGGTTATTATGCTGAGGATACACCTATTTTTTCACATCCAAAACAAGTTTACCAAGAATACCTTGCTCAATCTGAGAATATGCGGCATCAAGATCAAGTCCTACTTCGTCGTTGGAATTTCTCCAGAATAGAATATTCCGAAGCACAAACACCTGAAGGGCGTTACCGTCTTGTTAGTCGTGAGTATGATGTACTGAATCATATTAAATTGCAGAATCAAGATTTATATCGCTCTTGCCTGAACTATAAATCAACACCCCAGAAAGGGGAGATAACCGCAGAGCATATTGATTTATTTGAGCTGTTACCACAGCAAAAACGTTTTAATCATTTCGTAGGTGGATATAATTGCGAGAATTTGAGCATAGATCGTCGCTTGGGTTTGGTGCAGTTATTACTAGATAAATTTTCTCAATTACACAAAATTGGTATAGCTCATCGGGATTTAGGTGAAAATAGTATTTGGTTGTCAGCTGATGACAAAGTAACATTGTCAGGTTTCGCAACTGCCTATTTCTCATCCGAACAATCCGTTGGCGATATTAGAACAGTATTAGAAATCTCAGGTGATTTGGCTAAAGATTTTTTTCCACTTCCAAAAGATAATAAATTTACCCCGTATCAATATGATGTGCGTTCTTTAGCAATATTAGCTTGGCATATTATTGAAGCTCAACGTATCTCACCAAGTAGCATTAGTGCTATGAATAAACAGTTATTAGATAACCCTACGTGGTATGCCGATATACTTCGTAGTGCCCTGTCAGAGAGACCTTTTGCAAATGCCCAACAATTCTTAGAAGAATTTAATCGCATTAAACCCAAGAATAAAGTTAACTTTTCTTTCGATTTCACCAAATTAGACCCTTTTATTCATGATATTAACCATTCTCGCACATATAGAGAAGATGAAGATTTTATTGTCGAAACTAGCGAAAAAGAAGTCTACTGTTCAAATGGTTTATTGGTTAAAGCCTGGTTAAATGCCGATCCACAGCAAGATAATGCGAAAGCGAGGGTGGTTTTAAAGTGGTTAGAAAGTATGTCGAAACTGGCGAAATTATCACCTGATTATTTGCCAAAAATCCATGAATTTGGTATTGCTAAGAAATCTGGGTGCTTATTTGCTGTCAGTGAGTTTATTGAAGGTAATAATTGGAAAGATACTCCTACTCTAAATCTATCTAATCTACAGAAACAAACATTAATTAGTCAGCTGATTCATGACATTGAGCATCTACATAGTCTAGGTTTTACACACGGTGATTTAAAACCAGATAATGTATTAATCATATTTGATGAAGGTGAAGTCAAATTACGAATATTAGATATCTTAGATTTTTCACTAACAGGGCTAAGCCAATTTAATACAGAATACTCCCCAGAATTTGACTATGCGACAGAAATACAGCGTGATAATTTTGCTGTAATGAAAATGGCTTGTGAACTATTGGATATAGATTGGAGTGAAGCGTCTGAAGAATTTTCAGAAATTTCACAAGTTATCCAGTTAGAGAAAGAAGATAGTCAATCAGGATTCATTTCATTAGCTCGCTTTAAAGAAGCTCTAAATCCAAAATCAAAAATTGTGACTTTGGATATCTCGGTTGGAGGAAGACACGAGTTTGCACCGATAGGTATTTATCCTGAAAATGGTGAATTATTTATCCAACTAAAAGTCAGTCAGAAACATCCAACTGAAGAAGTTGATATTACTTTTACAGGATTAGGTGGCAAACTAACCGCTTTTTATGTTATTCAAGAGAAAAAATTTAGACACGCTTTATCACCTTTCCCACGTGATTACATCACTAAAGTAGATCGAGATAGTAGTGATTTAAGTATAGGGATTGGGCTAAATATCAGTTATACAAAATCTAGTAATTTGAATCAATTAAATGATTTTCTTGCAACTCATGAACAATTCAATCATATCATTACTGAATTCATTGCAAATCATATTAATAAAAAAGATTCTGTAGAAGATATTAAAGATGAAGAATTTGTTAAGAACCAGATTGTAGATTCTTCTGAAATTTTAACACTAGAACCTCATCCTAGTATTCAACAGTTGTGGCAAGCTATTTTAGATACTGAAACTGAGGCTTTACCATCGATAACAGCAAATGATGAATTAAACCGTCTTGAAGATGGTGAGATTTATATATCTTATGACGGTGAAATTAACCCATTAGATCAATTTAAGCGGGATGAAATTGTTGAAGCCATTGGTCGTAGCGATAATGGGGAAAAGACTTTTAAATATGGTGTTGTGGACATTGCTAAAAGTAGTTTAAATGAATTACATCTTAAATCTAAAAGCTTGTCTCAATTCTCATATCGTATTCAAGCAGACACACCAGTCTATCTACAAAGCATACAAAATAAAGCCTCGTATAAGCGTCGAAAAAATGCTTTACAGAGAATTTTAGACAATGAAAGCGTGGTGAAAAATTTAGTACAATATTTTGATGAGAATTGCTCACTTGCAACTGATTATTATAATATTAAAGTAAGTGATAAAGAGTTTGCACGATATGATCAACCTGAAAAAGGAGTCAGTCTAAATGAGCCACAACGTGAAGCCTTTCAACGTCTAGTTGCTAACGGTCCATTGTCTTTATTACAAGGTCCGCCAGGTACAGGAAAAACCGAATTTATTGCTGCATTTGTACATTATTTATTTGATGTCCAAAAAGTAAAAAATATCTTGCTAGTTAGTCAATCACATGAAGCCGTTAATACAGCTGCTGAGCGAATTCGTAAGCACTGTACTCGTCTAGGAACTAATTTAGAATTAGTAAGATTTAGTAATCGTGAAGTGGCTGACTCTGAAATATTAGAAGACGTTTTTTCTCCTAATTTAGTGGGACAAAAGCGGCAACAATTAAATGTAAATAAAATTAATAATATCTGCCAACTTGGACGTAGCATGCAATTACCCGAAAACTATCTACGTGAGCGTGCTGAATTATCATTAGATATCGGTGTTAAAATCAACCGTTATCTGAAAATTATTAAACCATCACCAATTACTGAAAAAATTGATGAGGATGAAAAGCACCTACATAAAAAATTGGAACTGAGTATTCGCAGTCAATCTAAAGAATTAGGCATTACTGAGAATTTATTAGGTGTTGAAGAAATCATGCCTAAATTAATTGATAGTTTAGATAAAAGATACGCTATTCAGCCTACTGAAAGTTTGCAAGCAAAAAATCTTATTGATTTGACACAAGATATGTTGGAAGCTTTATCCAATGATCGAGCCAACTACGATGAATTTCTAGCACGTTCACGTCAATTAGTAATTGGTACTTGCGTGGGTATTGGACAACGTCACATTGGAATTGCGGATAATGTTTATGACTGGGTAATTGTAGATGAGGCAGCACGCTCTATTTCTAGCGAGTTAGCAATTGCTATGCAATCTGGCAGTCGGATTTTATTAGTGGGCGACCATAAGCAACTTCCACCATTGTATTCTGAAGAGCATAAAAATGCTTTGGCACGACGCTTAGGTATCTCTAAGCGTGGAGAAGAACTTGACCAAGCATTAGGAAGTGATTTCGAACGGGTGTTTTTATCTAGTTATGGTAAAAATGCTTGTGCTACATTAAAGACCCAATATCGTATGGCACCTGCAATTGGTAGTTTAGTATCTGCCTGTTTTTATGAAAACATTTTAGAAAATGGCAAAACTGATGACGATGTTCCTGATATCTACTTTAATGTTCCAGAGAGAATTAAGTCTTATGTGACTTGGCTAGATACCTCTTCATTACCAAACACCCATCACGAATCAGCAAAAAGCGGAAGTTTATCTAACCGTGCTGAAGCTGACGTAATCATCGGTTTATTACAGGATTTAGCTAATGATGAAGTATTTATGGATAGTAATATCGTGCAAAAATCGCTTGATAGTAACACACAGACTATTGGCGTAATATGTATGTATGGTGAACAGAAAAAGCTAATTCGTAAAAAATTCAATGAACGCACTTGGAATGAAGATTTTCGTCGTTTGGTAAAAATCGACAGCGTTGATAGTTATCAGGGTAAAGAAAATCGCATAATAATTCTATCGTTAACTCGCCATGATAGGCAATATACAACAGGTTTCTTACATCTACCAAATCGTATTAATGTAGCACTATCCCGTGCTATGGATAAACTCATTATTGTTGGTGCCAAAAATGTTTGGGAACAGCCTAAAAATAGTAAAACGCCTTTAGCAAAAGTATTGCGATTTATCCAACAAAATGAACAAGAAAATCCACGATATTACGCTGTTAAAAGCTTGAAAAATACTGGAGCGAAAAAATGAGCGAAAAAATGAGCCAAAATCAATCAATATCATATAATCAGGTTGATTTCGTGGTCAAAGCGCCTCGCTTTCGCATAGTTTTTTCATATATGGATGATAAAGGTATCGCATTTGTCCGAGAATACCTGTTAAGACTTCTAAAACTAACTGCCTGTAAAGCTGACCAAATCGCTCAGTATTTTGGATTTAATCAACATGAAACTGAAGTTGCTTTGACTGATTTAGAGCAAAACAAGTGGATTATGTGGCGAGATGATGGATTGATTCAATTATCAGCAGAAGGATTGCGTTTATTTCAAAATAGTGAAAAAGATACGCCTAAAATCCCTACTTTAAAAGAATCTCGTGGAGAGTATCGCATAGAATTACTAGATAATAATTTTTTAGAACGTAAACATTGTGATAAATCTCGTCAACAGGCAATTGAATTAGCAATAGAACCGAAAGTATTATCAGCAAGTGAAGAAATTGCAAGAAAAACGTTTCAGAATCGCTTTCGCCAACTAATTGAAGATGGAATTATCAACCTGGAAGAAAATGATATTTCATTATACAAGATTGATGTAATTGAGCCTAAAGGATCACCTGACTACTTTCGCTTTACGCAAAACTTTGAATTTTTACCTGAAACAGGTGAATCTAAAGAACGCCATGATATTAAGGAAATTATTCATCAAGAAAATATTCAACAAGCCATTACAAGCCAAATTGAACAATTTAGTAATGGAGAAAACTTACGTGAATTAAGAAAAAGTATGGACGAGTTGAATGATGAGGATACATCAAAAGTGCTATTTGGAGGAAAGCTAGATTTCACAGAGTTTTTAAGCATCAACCAAAAGTATGAGGAAAAAAATGGTTCCTACTTTTTGGGACAAATTTATCATCAAGCAAAAGAAAATAAAAAATTTTCTAATAAAGCCTTAGATGATGTAGAAGAAATAATAAAAAAGTCTAAAAAAGGAACTAGTAAGTTATATTGGATTGCTCCAAGTGATATTTATTGGGGTAAACAGCTTAAAATACACGATAAAATCCAAAATTTATTCGATTTATCAAAAGATAAATTTGAGTTTCGGCTTTACCTACCTCTACCAAATGAACGCAATAAACATGAAAAACGAGAGTGGATAAATCAATTTAAAGATATTCCTCAAAAAATACTGTATGGTTTCCATGAAGGGTTTCTAGATGGTAATACCGAAGTTTTGTTCTTGGAAGATAAATTTGCAATAGTTTGTTATCATGCAAAGCTGCCTAATTATCCTGTTACTGTTCCTATCGGTTTTATGACAACAGAACTGACTAAGGTCAATCAAATTTCAAAAACAGCTCTCTCTTATTTGAGCTCTTTATTATTTAATAACAATAGTGATTTTACAGAATATAAGGATTTTGGTTTGCTTTCGAATTAAATAATTATTTAATTTAAGTTTGTGCCATTTTTTCCTGTTCTAATTTCTATTATGTTAGGCATAGCTTGGCACTTTTTATCTCATTTTTGAATTAGGGACACAGCCTAGTATTTTATGTATTAAAAAAGGTGGTAGTGGTATGAAAAGTATGCTGGTATAGAAATAAAAAAGACAACTTGAGAAAAAGATGATAATTTGAGGTTATGAAGACACAAATTACAATCAGATGCCCAAGCTGTCTTGGCTTTAGTATAAAGAAAAACGGCTGGAAAATCTATGGCAAGCAGAACTACCAATGCAAAGACTGTCATCGACAATTCATTCAAGAAACGCAGCTAAGTTCCCAAGGCTGTAAAAGCGATATTGATGACAAGATACGTTTAATGCTAGTACAAGGCTGTAGCATTGCTGATATCGTTGTCATCGAGAAAGTCAGCAAATACAAGGTATTAAGCGTTTTGGTTAATTCCAATTATGAAATAAGACCTAAACGACGCTATTACCGAAAACTGCAAGTGGATGAGTTTTGGACATATGTGGGGCACAAGAAAAACAAGGTATGGCTTGTCTATGCCTATGACCCAGATACCAGTGAGATTGTCGCTTTCATATGGGGTAAACGTAATCTAAAGACAGCCAAACAGCTACGAGCCAAGCTTGATGAATTAGGTGTTGATTTTGGCTATGTCTGCTGTGATAACTGGGATAGCTTTTTAACTGCCTTTGATTTTGACTTTAAACTAGTAGGTAAACGCCATACGGTTGATATTGAAGGCAACAACAATCGCTTTAGGCAAAGGCTTAGGCGTGTATTCCGAAAGACGTGTTGTTTTTCTAAGAAATTAGAAAATCATTTTAAAGCATTCGATTTACTGTTTCACTATGTCAATTATGGCTGGGTATAGTGAGCATACTTTTTATACCACAGCCAAAAAGGTAAGTGTTATTTAAGCTCTATCATACGACATTTCTAATATCCAATTCTCAATATTAATATTTAGTTTTTTGAGAACTTGTCGAACTTTAGTGGCCTGATACTGCACTTCTTTACCGTGATGACCTAAGCGAACAATTCTACCGCCATTTGCAACCCTAGAAACTTTTATTTCACTGCCTTTACCTTGCTCTACTTTAACATTGAATTTCCTTTCTAGAGTTTTGAAAAATTCAGTAGATTTAATGGTTTTATTGAAATAACTATTTTTAGTCTTATCTAAGAACTTAGATTCTCCGTTCTCAATAACTATTTCACTTTGCTCAACTACATGAGGTTTACTCGATTCGCCATGACTACTTTTTTGATTAAAAGAATCAATTTCTGAGATAGTTACTGAATCTTCTTCAATTTTAGCAATAACATCGTTAATTAAAATATTTTCAAAATCTACTTCATCATAAGTAAAATTACTATCTTCACTCAGTATTATTTCATCGGAATGTTCAGTTGAACTATCAACTGGAAGATTGGAAATGGCACGATAGCGTTTAATTTTTTGAGTTGCATTTGCATACCATTCGTAGAACATTTCATGAAATTTGTGCATAATATGAAAATTAAAATCAATTGCATGGTCAGAATTTGATACAATCATCTTATCAGTTGTTACCCATGGGGTATCTAACGGCGAAATTTTACCATCAGAATTTACTCTCATCACAGCATTATATTGAGCATCTCTTCTAAATCTTTTAGAAGCTTGTTTAATCAGTTCGTTTTTGTCAAAGCTAATGCAGATCCTACCTAAACTATCTGAAAATGTCTCCCACTGCCAAAGAGCATAAAGTTTGCCATTTTGACAACCAATAGCTTTTTTCTGTTTAGGACTCAAAATTAAATCCAGTTCAATAATGCTATTTTTGGCATCATGATTTTTAACAAGCAACCTTCTCATTTCTCTAAGATCGTTTGCTATATCGCACAATGTAGTATTAAATTCGGCATAAGAGAGGGGTCTAATGATATTCTTTTGAAACCTCAAGTCCATATTTTTAAATAAAAAAGTTGTTCGATATTCAACAGAGAGTTGTTGAGCAAGCACAGCATCATCTTTATATAATTCTTTGATAGCATTCCCGATAGGCATATATGTTTCTAAATTTCTCGCTATACCTGTTCTAGAAAACATCATCGCTTCTTTAGAATTTCGTTCAAGAATTGACGCACCATGATGAATACTTCGTGATAGCACAAACCAAGTCATAGCATCCAAGAAAAGAATAACTAAAGCATAAATAAAACTATTTTGCATAATCCCTTTGAAAGTATGATGAATTAAGCTTTTAAAGTCATTAATGAATGTATTAGTCTTACTGATTGCCTCTCTATCGCTGCAGAAAAATGTCCCATAAAAATATTTATCACTAACTTGTTCAGCAAATTCAAAAATCTCACTTTTCAATCTTCTAAATTTTTCATCATGAGAGCCAAGTGTCAAAGCAATTCTAATATGGACATCTTTATAGAAATTATTCAAGGCAATTATTTTGATTAAAATTTTTTGCAATGAATTTTTATCAGATTCATCTAGATGTCTATAAAACGAGGCTTGTTTAGGGATAATATCATATTTGATGGACTCAACTTTTTTAATAAAACAGCATAGCAAGTCGTGCTCTACTTCCAGCGGTAGTTGATGGAATTTTTCCATGAACCATTCGCTTGTTTTAAGACTATTTTGGATTGAATTTGCCACTTCATCAAAATCATAATCTTCTAATTGCTCATATCTATCAAAATCTTCATAACAAATAATGTCTCTAATTTCCTTTAATGTTTTTTCATTAATAAAATAGGTGCTCGATATCGTAGAAGATATGAAATCTCTTAATGTCCCATCATGAATAGTAGTATCTATTGATTCAAGTAAAGTACCATACTCATATTCGGTAAATTCTGATAAAATTAGGTTGCTAGAATTATATTTTGCAATTTCATTATGGGTAAATTTTCTACTATCCATTAATTCCATAAGTTTATTACAGGTTTCTAAAGTGAGTGAGAATCTATTACAATGATTATCTTCTATCTCATTTGGATAATTTGAATAAAAATAAGCATGTGAGTTACCAAAATCCTTCAACAAGCTAATAATACGTAAGGCATTGAGGTCAATCGCACTTGAAGCAGGAAGGGAACGAGAATATGCACTAAAAAATAGGGGGAAATTTTCATTATCAAAAACCTCTCTTTCTTCTGGTTTTTGTGCAGATTTGCAGAAATTAACCACAGCCTTGATTCTTTCAACATATTTGTCTCTGATTTGGTTATAGTGTTTTTCTAATTGCCTTTCGGAGTCTTTTAATTCTTCTTTCTGAGACAAGCGTTGATTTTCTGCTTTACTTTTATTTTCCGAAGCTATAGTGGCTTGGAGCTCTTTCCGCCTATTGGTTAAATTAGATCGGTATTCTGGTGTAAACTTAGCTTCTAGATTAAATAAAGCCACCTCGTTTTCTGTCATTTTTTTGTTGATTTTATCTAATTCTTTATTAAGTTTATCTAAAATAGATGTTGTGGACTTTGATGACTTTTTCTTTATCTTTTCTTCCAGTTTTTTTGCCTCTCTTTTTAGAGAAACAATGTTCTTTTCAAAATCTTTTTTCAATTGTAAGTAGCTTTCTAATTCTTTATTAATTTTATCCAGTTCGCTCTTCATAACTAATTTCCATAATTTAACGATTATATTTCTATCCAAAATGTTAATGCTTTATCTAAATCCATGATCATCATCTATGTTCTTAACTGCATTCATTTTCTTATATATATCTAATGCCGTTAGATACCCTGGTACCTTTAATTGATGGACTCGACTGAACAACCAGTCGTAAGGATCGAGTGAAAATATCTGATAACTCGACTCCCGATAAACACCATATTGGGCTAATTGTTTTCTATCCACTGCAAAGTAAATTTTAGAAACCCTAGCAAATAAAGCACTGGTATAGGCAAGAGCATGTGGCTCAGCTGAAGTTATTAGAATATTATCTTCTAAATAAATACTGCCGACCGTTAAACAAGCTTCTTTTACAGCTTGTGTTTCTGCATAGGCAGTAGGATCATTTAATCTTTGGATTTGTTCAATACCACGACCTAGAACGTTGCCAAACTCATCAATCACCATTGCCGCAAAAGGTAATCCACCTTGCTTGGCTTCATTATTAGACATACTAACCGTCTCTAACATTCTACTGATTAATATGTCATCAAAGTCGTCATTCATAAATTTTGATTACCCAATAGCAAATAAAGTAGATATGGCATTTGAATTACATTAACAGGGTTTTGTTCAAGCTCTGATGAATCATATTGGATAAAGTTTCTAATTCCTCAGCTAGTTTATTGGTTCTGTGATAGTTATTATCGCACATCTCTCGCTCAAACATCTCTTGAAAAAAGAACTCAAATACATTATCAAGATTTTCAGAGAATTTAATAGGTGAGTTTAACAGTGATTGCTGCCACTCATACTCTTTATCTATCTCTTGTTGTTCTTGTAGTCTTTGTTGTTCAATTAGTGCATACCATAATGGCATGCCATTAGTTAGCAATGTTTCATCGTAGGTGCAATGGATACATTGTTTTAAAGCTACAATATCGCCAATGAGACGACTTGCTAGCTTGATTAAGTCATCAGGATTATGTTTGGGTGAACGATTGCCTATAGATTTAACATTCGTGGTTAGTTGGATATAAATTTTGAATAGCTTTTGCTCTAGTCGCTTTTGTCTAGCGATAGCCTGGGCTAATGTTAGGGGCTTTGCCATATCACCTCATAAAAAAGGGAAACATACAGTCAATGCTGGGTAGTTTAGGGTCATGGCGTTTAGTATATTAAACGCTTAAAGGGTTTTAAACGGGCTCTCGCCATGGCTGCTGAGCTATTTAAGATATGTCTGCTCTGACGTTTTTTAGTTGATGAGCTGTATCGATATTTATTCAACCCCTCGTGGACAGTCAACCAACGGGGTCAAGCATTCGCCCTGTATGTTTCAAACTAAAAATATATCGAATATTGTTCTGTTTAGCAAGTTATGCCACTAAATCAACTTGCCAATTGGTCTGCTGGATACCTAAGTTTAATCGACGAATCTGCATGGCAATATCATCCATCTGTTTTTGGTAAGCGGAAATGTCAATGGCAGGCTGCCATTTGCCACGTTCATTAAAATAAAGTCCACTATCAGGTAGTGATTTATTGATAATATAATCCAATAATTTACGTCGTTCTACCAGCTCGTCACGTTTAGCTAAAAAAGTCACCATCGATTGCCCTGAAGGTAAAATCACCGATTGATTGGTACGATAAATACGGTCAATTAGGCTATATAAAATGGCAATGGTTTCGTCCGCTTCTAGTTTTAATATAGCAGGATCTTCAATAACCTGAATATCATCTAGTTTAAGTACTGAATTGGCTAGACGTTTTTTTAGATTCTCGAGTTTTTTTTGTAGGTCTGCTCGTAAGACCAGTGCTTCTGCTAATTTCATAAGTATTCCTTGTTAAAATTTGAACAGGTGCTTTGCAAGTTGTCATTGAATAAAACTCCAATTCATCATTGGTGGTTTATAAAATCATGTTTAATTCAATTCTCTGAATTAAGGCTTAAGTAAAGCCTGCTCAGCCAAGCTTGCTAGATAGCCGCTGCGACTTTTATAGCGAGCTTTATCACTGGCGACTTTATCGTCAATTAAGTGGATTAATCGGCTGGGTAAAGTCACATTTACTTTTTCGGTCTTACCCAAATAGCGACTGACATCCACATCAACGACTGCCCAAGTCATACCTTGATAATCTTCATTATCAAAGTGGTAGCCTAGCGGTCTAGCCAAAGGAATATCTTCATCATCTTCAACCAGACACTCTAAATGACCAGCGATAGCCTCTCGTACATTTTCAAAGGCTTCTTCTAGTGTATCCCCTGCTGAAAAACACCCTGGAATATCAGGCACAATGACACCGTAAGCGGTATCCTCATCACCTTTCTCAATTGCAATGGCGTATAACATAGTTTTTATTCTCATTTAATTTGTGAAATTATTATAACTCTAGAGTCATAAATAGGTCAATAACCCTAGGGTTATAAAAATTAAATTTTTGGCATAAAAAAAGCTGGGTTATAACCCAGCTTGTTTCAGAATACTTCTTGCGGTACCTTTTGGAAGGTCTTTTTTCGGATGAGGGATGGTGACCTTGCCCTCTTTATCATCGTGTTTAAAGTGGTGATGACTGCCACTTACTTTTACTAAATACCATCCGTCGGCAGTAATGGTATTCATCAAGTCGGTGCTTTTCATTGGCAATGCTCCTATAAACAAAAAAATGACACGATAAAACATCTAACAATCCAGCTAATGGTTGCTTTGATATTTTCGAGTCATTTATGTTTATTTATTCAATGAGCATTCCTGTCATAAGTTAATTTGATACGTTTATATTATCAAGTATTTAGCAAAAGCCAATGTTAAGGTATTCAATCTTTTGTAAATTTGGCATAGTCTACATTTATCCTTGTACATGATATCTAAGGTTGATAGATATTCAATGTATGGTTCAAGACCATCCATTCAAAACATTTCAATCTAACGTTTTAAAATACCGAAATTATAACTTTAGATCTAATATATTTGTGAAGCACGATGGTCAGCAGAGAATTTACAATTACTTATTAAGTGGACGAAACATCAACACCAATTTTTCAGCAGTAATTATAGAGCTAGACTATGGCAAATATTTTACATAACTTTCATATTAATAACAATGATTGCTCAATAATTTTTAAATTAAATGTTTCGAGGAGTTTTGCATAATACCCATTCTGCAAGACCTTGAGCAGATTTTTCATTACCTTGATGTCTAGCAGCTCGTAGCCGCTTAATTGTACTTCGAGTGGGGTGAACATTATACATTGACACACCGACCCCTGTGATAATTGCACGTCCATTGCCCTTATCTTGGAAACGAGTTTTTTTCGGATGAATTTTAAATCCAAAGTGATGACAAATTTTTGCGATTTCACTAAGAACTATTTCTTTGAGTGCCTTATCATTAAAGCTGAAAGTTAAATCATCAGCATATCGAGTATATATGATATCTTTACTTAATGAAGCCACAGTGTCGAAAAGATACTTATCAAAATCAATCATCGCTATATTGGCTAGATAGGGACTTGTAGAAAAACCCTGTGGAACATGGTTGTCAACTATCATTAAAGAAAGCATTTGTTTTGGCACACGTTTTTCTAAGTGTTTGGTATCTAATGTATCGAAGAAATTTTCTAAATCCACTGTTAGAACATATCTGTTTTCTATATGTTCCCTTGCGTTGGTGATACAATTTCTACCTGGAAAAAAGGCATGATCGCAGTCATATACCTTGTATTTATCATAAATCTCTTTTAGTGTACTATGAAATGTTTGGAGTCGCTCTGCTAACAGCTCATTGGCAATATAAATTTTTCGAAACTTGTTTTTGGATTTTGGTATGTAAACAATATGATGACTATAAATGTCTTTTCTCGTTTTTTTCACAATTATACCTACATAATCGGAGATAGATTATCTTGATTCAAGCAAAATAGCATAAACTATTTATTAATTAAAATACGAAAATAAGTTATTAATCATAAAAAAGGCTTTCTGTCTCTCTTTACCACCCTATTAGGGGTCAGTACAATGGAAAATATAGGGCGGTAAGTACATTTTTTGGTAGTGGTTTGAAAAGTATGCTGACTAAAACATGAATATGCTAAAAGTTAGTAAATCAAAGCTTTCAGAGGTCAATTGATATTATAAGTTTTTAAATAACATACTTTTCAAACCACTACCAAAATTTTTAAAAACTCAAAAAGAACGATTATCGCCTAAAGAATTTTTAGAAACTTATCCAAGTTATCATGAAATTGAGCGAAAGTATCGTGCATTAAGAAATAATTTGTTCGAAAATCATTCAGATAAGACCAAGGTAGATACCTTTATTAAAAATATTGAAAAATATATTTCGACTGTTGAAGATTATTGTGCAGAAGCATAGTTTTTAAGAGTTAATTAGTCCCGTTGGGTTTTCAAATGTCTAAAAAACTTTAGTCTTTTAGACATTTTATTTTTATGATTTCTAGTAGTAAATATTTAATCTTTTTTAGCTTATCTATTTTTCGAGAAAACAAAGTCCAATAAACGTTATTATACCTTTATTTTTTTACGGCATTTTAAGTAAAGGTAAATTGTGACACAACAGTTTCTCCACCAAAAGATTCTAAAAAGTACCCTTACATGCTATTTTTTCCAAATTCTATACTATCTCATATTATCGTCCGCTAAATATGTAAATTTATGCTTTTTGACTCAAGATAATCTGACTCTGATATTCCAAGATTATTTCATTTTCTAGTGATAGGAAAATTACGTGATGGGCATCCATAATACAAAAAAAATTGCTAAAAATTACTATCGTGATGAGCTATTACTGCTTTTTCAAAATGATAATTCACCTAAAGTTTTTACAGGTAAATACAAGCACACCGAAGATCCAAATTGGGTAACTATTACCACTATTAGGGTTTACTCTGGTATAGGTATTAGAAATCAGACGGTTTGTAATCACGTGAATCTTAATAGATCTGCGGTTAAAAATTGGCTAGAGCTTGATCCATCTCGTCACAATCATAAAGTTTATTTTTATGCGTCGCACTGTTTTTATACATATCAGAATCATCAACGTTCTGGTTTAAAACTGATAGAATTAACACATACACCGACGATTTGGTATCGATTCATGTATCCAGAAGCAAATATGAATAAAATCTCTGAGTTGATGGCATATTCTTTAAACAATGAGTAGAACTCTAGATACTTTTGCTAAGGGATTATTATAAGGTAACAGGCTATTCTTTGCCCTTATCTCGGTTAATTTGTCTGATGAGTGCCATAAGCTCAGTAATATGATAAGTATATAGTACCTTTTTAGCCCGAGTAATAGCCACATACAGCAGACCCTAGATGAAGCTATTCGTTGGCACGGCGGTGAGGCACAATTAGCCAATAATAAGTATCAACAGCTCACTGACAGCCAAAGAATAGATTTAATGGCGTTTTTAAGAGGTATTTAGCCACGGCAATGATAAGCCTGGGGTGTATTAATTAACTTTCACTAAGCTGTAGTAACTCTAGTCTTAGAATCACTGTGAACCGTCCCGGGATTGTCGGAGACCTAAAACTCTGAGACAATACCCTTATGAAAAGCAAACAATACCCAACAGAAGTTAAGACACGAGCCGTCGAATTACTGATTGAATCACAAAAAAATCATCCCTCACTTTGGGCAGCAATACAAGCCATCGCACCTGAGCAGCATGCTGCGCAAGGGCTGCACACCTGAAACCTTACGTTCATGGCATCAAAAGCACCTATCCAAGCAAAACCCCGTAACTGTAACCACAGAAAGCCAAGCTGCTCGTATTGCCGAGCTAGAGCTAGAGAACCGTGAGCTTAAACAAGCCAACGAAATCATCCGTAAAGCCGCCGCTTTTTTCGCCCAGGCGGAGAAGGACCGCAAACCGAAGTAATGATTAAATTCATCGATGACGAAAAAGACAACTATGGAGTCGAGTCGATTTGCAGAATTCTGCCAATCGCTCCATCAACCTATTATCGCATCAAAGACGAGCAGGAAAACCCAGAGAAGCAAAGCCGACGTAAACAAAGCGACAAGCATTTAATGGAGCAAATCAAACAAATATGGCAAGACAGCGGCTGTCGTTATGGTATCCGTAAAATATGGCACAGCCTTAAACAAGACGGCTTGCCAAAGCTTGCTCGCTGCACCGTTGAACGACTGATGAAAAAACTGGGCATCCAAGGCATTTGGCGGGGCAAACGTAAAATCACCACCAAGCAGCGAGACGACCACGACAAACCTTCTGACTTGGTCAAACGCAACTTTACCGCTGATGCCCCAAACAAGAAAAGACTCTTGCGGAGCAGTGCTCCTCAGGTAGCTGACTTTACCTACATTAAGACAAAATCTAGCTGGGTTTATACCGCCTTTGTCATTGATGTGTTTAAAAGGGTTATCGTTGGTTGGAAGGTCTCAGCCCGTATGGATACCCAACTGGTACTCGATGCCCTAAATCAAGCGTTAGATGCTCGTGGCAGACCGAGTGGCGTGACTCATCATAGCGATAAAGGTAGCCAGTACCTGTCGATTAAATATGGTGAACGGCTTAAACAATCTAAACTTGCTGCATCGGTTGGTACAAAGGGCGATTCCACTTCGGGCATAGCCCTACGTCTTGCACTCGGGCGAAGCAGTGCTTCGCTATTCCTCGCTCAGACAATGCTCTAGCTGAAAGCGTCAATGGGCTATATAAAACGGAGGTGATTGATTATTTTAAACAAGAATGGGAGGGTGTGAATGATGTTGCACTGGCTACCCTCGATTGGGTACACTGGTACAATCATGAACGGTTGCACTCTACTAATGGATATTTGTGCCTATTAATGCGGAAAATAACTACTATCGTTAATTAATTCCGTCAGTCTATGCTGCCTGACTCAAGTAAACCTGTCTCTGATAAAACCAGGACGGTTCAGTTTTTTAGACGGATGAAATCAACTTAAAAAAACTCGAAAAATTCCTTAGTATCCTATTTTTTCGTTTTTTGTGTTGTCCCCTTAAAGTTCCCTTTTTTTGAAAAATTAGTACATATTTGTAGAAACATTCTAGCAATAGAGTTAATATAAAAGGGATAAGTAGAGGCTGAGAAAACATTTATTTGGACAGTTTATATTTAGTAAAAGAACGTCTGACAATTCGGTCTAAATAGAATATTAAGGACTTTTTTGGTTTGATTCTCACTTTACGGTTTCAACATTTCTTAGTCTTTTTCATAATGGTGACGTTCACTTTAATATAATGGTACGACTGAGAATCCTGACAATTTATGACAGGTTATACTGGCATACCTACAAAAAATTGCAGTCTATTAATGCAGAAAATTTCCACTGTCATTCATTAGTTCTATCTGATTATACTGTCTATCTCTGTTTCAGACTTTATGTTGACTATGTACTAGGGAAAGCTTAAACAAGTAGTCCGCAGTTCTTGAGTTTGATGAGTTAATTTATTAATTAGGATGTTTTATGTCTGAGTCCTTGCATACTGTTACATGTCAAGTAGTTAATACCATTGGTACAGTTTCTTTATCATTAGCTAGAGCATATGACAGTCTAGCTCAAACCGCAGACAATTATGCTGATATTGGCATATTAAAAGTGCTCGATTTGGCAACAAGTAGAAATGATGCCGATCAAGCTTTGTTATCTATAGAAAAAATTGAATTACAGGAGTTTAAATGAAATTACTGGAAGAAGTTAAATGGAGTGCTCAAGCGCTAGCTAGAACGCCTTTTTATTTGATTAGCGGCTCTTTCTTTTTTAGTAAAGCCTTTCGCTCAAAAGCTATCCATGACAAGTTAGTTAATGAAAAGCAGTTGCTAGAATTAATTAAAGCGAATGAACATAATCTCTCAGATGAAGATAGAAAATTGATTAATGAGTTTATTCGTAAATACAAGAGAATTAAGTGATTAGACGGAAGTAATCAAATAAGAAAGTCTGTAACCCTACTATTTCAGAAATAGTTTTAGAAGTCAAAATGTAAATTTGAAATCCTAAAAACTGAGTTAGGGCTGAATTTTATAGTGAGAGTAGTGATTTTTATCATAATTTTGGATAAGTTTTATGGATTTTAGCAAGCTTTTTTCGGCGATGATAACTGGGTTTAACCTACCATTTACTGTCGTAATGTTCTTTCTGTTTTTCTATTCGTTATATATTTGTTTTAAGAAAGACACGAGTAAAGTAAAGAGAAATCTTGCTAAAGCGGCGCCAACCTTATTAACGTCAATTGGTATCTTTGGGACATTTTTTGGTATTGTAATTGCATTATTAAACTTTAATGATAACAATATTCGTGAGCAGATCAATGTCATCATTGTTGGTATGCAGACAGCCTTTATTACAAGTGTGATGGGGGTATTTCTTTCCATTTTGCTTAAAGTAGTATTGATTTGGCAAGAAGGGAAACAGACAGCCAATCCTACGGATGAGATGAGTGCAAAAGACCTATTAGGAAAATTCGTTTGGCATACGCAAAACACGAGCCAAATGTTAATAGAAACTCAACAGGTTGTCGCAAAGCTAGATGATTTAGTGAATGCTATTGGACGTGATGGTGATAATAGTATGCTTGGTCAAATTCGGCTCTTGCGAGTGGATTTTTCTGATAACCATAAGAAACAGCAAGAAACCCTTGTAGCACAGCATGAGCAAACTCAAAAAGATTTACATACACAGATAGAACACTTGCAAAATGTGTTGCAATTAGCACAGCAAAATTATACAGAGAAAAAGCTGTTCGAGGACAAGCTTTGGTCTGAAATGCAAAAAGTCACTGATTCTTTGGCGAAGTCAGCTACAGAGCAAATTATTGATGCATTACGTCAAGTAATTCAAGACTTCAATGAAAGGATTACTGAGCAGTTTGGAGAAAATTTTAAACAATTAAATAACGCTGTGGGCAATTTATTAACATGGCAGGAAAATTATAAAACTCAGCTTGAACAAATGATTGAGCAGTATCAACAAGGTGTTCAAGCTATTGATAGCACCAAAGACGCAGTTCAAGCCATTGAAACGTCATCAAGCGTAATCCCAGAGCATATGAAAGTATTGGATAATGTTATCACTCATAATCAACAACAATTAGATGAATTAACTGAGCATTTAAATACCTTTGCGAAAATCAGAGAATCTGCAGTTAATAGCTTACCTGAAATCCAACAGCACATTCGATTAGTTTTAGATAATATGCAACAAGGTAGTCAAGATGTTAAAGATACACTAACCAAGACCGCCAATGATTTTGGAACAGCGACTCAGGTTTCGAGTGAGGTAATGCAGTCAATGTCACAAACGGTTTTAGATAGAAGTAAGGAAATTAATAGTACATTATCAAATCAAGCCACCCATATTTCGCAGGCGGTAGAAACTTGGCATCGTTCATTTGAAAATAGTCTACAACAATTACAAACGGAATTTTCTAGTACTTTAAAAAGTATGGCAGATGAACAAGAACGCTCTAATATGCAAGTTCGTCAGAATTTAAATAAAATAGCACAGGATTCATGGACTGATACGGCTAATGATATTAAAGGAATCTTAGAAGAAAATCATAAAGGTGTGCAAAAAAGTCAAACAGATACTCTTGAGTCAATGGGTAAAGCGCTGGTCAGTATTACAAAGCAATTTACTAGTGACTATCGCCAATTAGTAGAAGAGATGGATAAAGTAATTCGTTTACATGGAGGGCGCTAATGTTAAATGAAGTACTTGATAAGATTAATAGCGAGCAAAGCTCTGATGACGATCAATGGTTGCCGGTATCAGATCTCATGTCCGGTCTAATGATACTATTTTTATTTATCGCTATTTCTTTAATTTTAGAAACGCAGAAGGTAGCTCAGTCCTACGAAGATAACCAACAAGCAATTTATAAAGCATTGGTTCAAGAGTTTGAGCATGATTTAGAGAAAATGGGCGCTGAAATTGATCCAAAGACTTTAACCTTTATTTTCAAGTCACCTGATATCCTGTTTGAAACTGGAAAATCCAATTTAAAGCCAAGCTATCAACAAACGCTGAATGACTTCTTTCCCCGTTATATGAAAGTAATATATAAATATAAAGGCTCAATTCAAGAAATTCGTATTGAAGGGCACACTAGTAGTGAATGGGCACAAGGTATAGATGAGAATACGGCATATTTTGAAAATATGCGTTTATCACAGGATAGGACTAGAGCCGTATTACAATATGTATACTATATGCAAGGCGTTAACCAATATCGCCCTTGGATCAAGGAAAATTTGGCAGCAGTTGGCCTATCATCTTCAAAAATCATTAAAGATCAGCAAAATAAAGAAAACAGGGACCAATCCAAACGTGTAACCTTTCGTATTATTACCAACGCCGACGAGCAACTTGAGAAGCTTGCAGGAGAATATAGCCGATGAGTTTGGCGGATATTCTAAAGCAGCTACATGCAAATGCGTTAAGAGTAAGCAATAACTTAGTTGAATTTAGTCTTACTCAGAAAAGTTTTGTGTTCGATCCAAGCATCTTAAAAACGCGTCAAGGCTTAGATATTAGTCTTGACGATATCATTTTGCAAGATGGCGTTTGGACATATCAAGGTTATCATGTTTTATTGTTTATTCCTGATCAAGGTATGACTTTTATAGATGTAATTAATGGCAACAAAGAAGGTAGAAAATTCCATTTGACGGATTGTGTAACGTTACAAGAGATGAAAGCGAAAGGTCGTTTTCAACGATATAGAGTAACGAACAATGCAGAGGGTATCTTTGAGATACATGGCATCAATAAGTACACGGGTAAACCTGAAACGGCTGAAGCAAAATTAAATGTATGTAAAAATTGCTTAGATCGATTAAATTATCAGAACTATCAACGCAATAAGCGTCAAGTTTATGATAATTTTAATTTGGAGGTATTTTTTAAAACATACCAAACTTATTTTACTGATTTACCAAGGGATATTGGTCAGAGTCAGCCTGGTTATGCAAGAGATTGGGATTCAATATCTTTGAATTACCGCAGTTCAAAAAAATGGTGTTGCGAAAATTGTGGTGTTAAATTGGTTGATCATAAACGTTTGTTGCATACGCATCATATAGATGGCGTTAAACATCATAATGATTATAGTAATCTAAGAGCAGTATGTCTAGAGTGTCATAGTAAGGAGCCAAATCATGATCATATGATTGTCAGTGCTCATGATTTAGAGCTACTACAAATATTGCGCTATAATTATTTATAACATGCCCATATCAACAAAAAATGGATATGAAGAGGGCGTTCAAAATTCTGTGTCAGGATAAATTAAATTAGAGGCTCATTACAGCATCTAATCGACCAGGGAAATGGATAGATAACTGCATCATTGTTTGTCCCCAATTATTAATTGGCATAGTCCATTTCTCTGACGCATTTAACATACCAACATATAGTAATTTAAGCAAGCTAGTTTCATTTGGGAACGCTCCCTTAGTCTTGGTCAACTTACGAAATTGGCGATGCACTGCTTCAACCGCATTGGTCGTATAGATTGGCTTTCTGACTGCATCGGGGTACTTAAAATAAGCAGACAGCAAATGCCACTTATCTCTCCAAGAAGCAATCACAGTAGGGTATTTACTGCCCCAAAGCCTATCAAGTTCATCAAGGGCTAACTCAGCAGATTCCTTATTCACTGCCTTATAGACAGGCTTTAAATCACGCATGAAAGTTTTCTGATCTTTACTTGCGACATAACGAATACTGTTACGGATTTGGTGAATCACACACAGTTGCACCTCGGTATTGGGGAAGATAGCCTGTATGGCTTCAGGGAAGCCTTTAAGACCATCGACACAGGCAATCAGAATATCTTGTACCCCACGATTGTGCAAATCAGTGAGCACCGACAGCCAGTAGTTTGCGCCTTCGCTTTCAGAGCAGTACAGTCCAATAAGTTCTTTGCGACCCTCGGTATTCAGTGCTAACATCGTGTAAACGGCTTTATTGACATAGCGTCCTTCATCTTTAACCTTGTAGTGGATGGCATCGAGCCAGACAAACGTATAAACGCTATCGAGTGGTCTTGATTGCCATGCTTTAAGCTGTGGGATAAGCTGGTCTGTGATACTACTGATGGTGGCTTCGGATACCTCAAGCTGATAAATCTCAGCAATGTGGTCTTTGATAGCGGTATAGCTCATTCCATGCGAGAATAGTGAGAGGATACGGTTGTCTATTTCAGGGGTGAGTTTGGTTTGATGCTTCTTGACCAAGACAGGTTCAAATTCCCCATTACGGTCTCGTGTTGTTTCAAGTTCAAAGCTACCAACCGCTGATTTGACCGTCTTTTTGCTGTAGCCGTTACGGCGATTGCTACTGGGACTTTGTTCAAGGTAGCTGTCTATTTCAGCGGATAGGGCGGCTTCGGTGAGTTGTTTGATGAGTGGGGCTAGTACCCCATCACTGCCTGTAATAGGCTTTCCTAATTGAATGGCTTTTAGGGCTTCGTTAAAGTCAAAATTTTGCATGGTGTCATTCCTGTTTTTCTGAACAGTTTATGGGAATGACACAGTTTTTTGAACACTACCACGGTAGGGATTTTATCGAGTATTTTTGAGTAACTACTATCTGTCCAAAATTAGTTGACCACTACATACATCACTTATCCTTTTCCCTTGTTCTTCTATGAGTTTTATCAATTCTAGTTTGAATGCGAGTGTGCATGTTTTACGTACTTTTGTCATGAGATTAACCCTCCAATTGGGGTATTATAATCTCTTATTACCTGTCTTAACTTATTATGCCACTACAGATTGGAGGTGCCTGCCCCTTCTAGCTACAACGAAGTATGGTTTTTTAAAACTTGGTTACCTTACAACCTTGTTATTAATGGCTTTAGCCCATCCTATGCACTTATTTTGACATCGCCCACAAGGTTGATCTACCTTCAAAGGCTTATCAACATAGCCGCAATACATACAAGCATAATACTCATTTGCATTTATCTGATCGACTAATTTATATTGTTTAGGAAAAAGTGGTAAACCATAACGTACCTGGTCGTGAGGGTATAATAATAGGCTAAAATCTCCAGTGGTCTCTAACAAACCAACTCGAACTTGACCTAAATGTTCAACACCTTGCATACGCATTTCAGAAAAAAATTCATCATGTGACATCTCACCTCCTTCAATTTTCTCAAGGACCAATAGACCATCTTCTACGGTATAAAGCGCAGTACCTTCTAAAAGGTCTTCAAATGGTTGGTATTTCATCATAAGCCAAGTACATAATCGATAGAGACATATTACAATGCTCATAATAAGCAATGCCTGAATTAATGGTAAATCCTTAGTAAACATAGGGTCCCCTGCGATGGACCCTAATGATAGAATGATAGTTAACTCGAATATAGAGAGCTGCCTAACACCACGCTTCCCAGTTAACCGTAGAAATAAAATGATCATGATAAACATAACAGTGACACGCACAGCAATTTCAGCAGCAAATGCCCACGTCGTATCGAGAATAAATATATTGGCCCAATCCATAGGTTCTTTTCCTACAAGGTAAATGCTTAAAAAAGTTGTCCTGTAGTGGCATAATAAACCAAGACAGCTAATAAGAGATTATAATACCTTCAGTAGAGGAATAATCTCATGACAAAAGTTAGAAATCAATACTCAGCAGGATTTAAACTTGAACTCATTAAATTAATTGAAGAACAAGGGCAAAAAGTGCCCGATGTTGCAGGACAATACAATGTTGGCAAATCAACCTTAGAAAAATGGCTACAACGATACCGTGCAGAACAATCAGGAAAACCACTCATCACAGGTAGAGCTATCACACCCGAACAACAAGAAATCCAGCGACTAAAAAAAGAAGTAGCTCAACTCAAACTAGAACGAGATATTTTAAATGAGGAGGGATAAGCGAAGCACTGCTTCGCCCCGACGCAAGGCGAGAGTTATACTCGAGTGGGCATCCGCTCTATTGGCACAAGACAGTCTCGGATTTCGTTAATAGAGCAAACCGCCAAATCTGAACCCAAAATTAGTAAAGTTAGACTGTGTCAGTTATTTGACATCCCAAGGAGCACCCATTACGTTCTAAAAAAGCCTAAACTTCCCAGCTTGGAGCAACTGAATCTAAGAGTCTGGGTAAAACAAGCCTTTGAAGCATCCAAAGGCTCAGCAGGTGCTAGAAATATAGCCCAAATTATTAGTAGCAAATATCAGATTAAACTAAGTCGCTACAAAGCTCGGAAAATCATGCAGGAACAAGGACTAGTCAGTCGTCAAAGAACTAAGCATCGTTATAAACAAGCTGACAAACCACATCGTCTTTATGACAATGTACTGAATCGTAACTTTGCCCCAACTGCGTCAAACCAAGTATGGACAGGCGATGTGACTTACATCCGTACCCAAGCAGGATTTTGTTATCTAGCGGTAGTGATTGACCTATTCTTTCGCAATATTGTGGGATTTGCCATGAGTGATAGTCCTGACAGTAAACTGACAATACAAGCCCTTAAAATGGCTTATACGGTGCGTTTAGAGCCATCCAATGTGCTATTTCATTCTGATCAAGGTACGCATTACACCAGTCGAGCATTTGCCGATGCGATTGTCCAGTGCGAAGGCATGAAACATAGTATGAGTCGCCGTGGTCATTCACTGCGGGCATAGCCCTTGCCTTGCGAAGGGGCAAAGCAGTGCTTTGCTTACCCCTTCTCAGGGATAATGCCCCAACTGAGCGGTTTTTTAGAAGTTTTAAGAAAGAATGGTGAGAAGCACTGCTTCGCAAGACAAGCAATAGCGAAGTACCGAAAACTGGTTACGATGATTTGGCTCAAGCAAGAGTCGATGTTGCCAGTTATATCGTCGGCTATTATAGTCAAGTTAGACCACATAGCTTTAATGATTACTTAACACCAGTCGAGAAAGAAATACAGTTTTTTAATCAAAATCTCTTAGATGCTGTCCAATATTACTTGACCACTACAGTGTAAACTTTTAGGTTATACTGAGCAACAGGGATGTAAGCCATGAGTAAAAAGCCATCTTTATTTAAATTTATGTTTTTCGTTTTTTTAGCATTTTATCTATCATCTCTAATTGTTTTGTTGTTTGTTTTCACAAGCAATATATTTAATTATCCTAACCTTAATATATTAATGGGTGCAATAATAGGGGTTAGTTGTATTGCAATGATATTTTTCTCGCCTATTTTGTTATTTGTCACTTTTTTTCAGTATTGGATGAAAAATAACAAATTAAAAAATTTCATATCATTTTTGTTAGTGATAATTTATGGGTACATCATTTTTATTCAAACTAGTTTGAAATCTGGTAATTTAACTTGGTTTACTGACAAAGATAAAATATTGAATTTCTTTTTATTATCCATACCTTCGACAGCACTTTTTTTAATTATATTAATTTGTTTGGTGTCACGAGACTGTAAAATATTTCGTGTAAACCGTAAAATCGGCAACTAGGAATAGCCCAAAAAACGGTGGTTTTTTAGACATTTCATTTTGGGCAAAAAATAAGGGCTTTTAGCCCCCATTCTTGTATAGCAAGTCGTCAATCAAACGAATGCTAACTATTCTTCACAGCAAAAGTTTTTAATGAGCAACACGCAATAGCACTTGGGGTTCAACTTTTGCAATTTTCAGCAGAACGCTAGCCGCCTTTGATGGATAGCGTTTTCCTTGCTCCCAAGCTTGTAAGGTTCGGACTGACACACCTAGAATTTCAGCAAATTCTCGTTGTGATAGTCCCACATTCTGTCTGGCTTCAATGGCTTCGTTAACAATAGGTTGCTCACGTACTACACCTTGCCCGGCTTTAGCTTGTCGGACACTTTCAAGCAATAATGCCCCGAGCTCATCCCCGGTAAATTCATGGTTAGCCAAGTTAATAGTATCTAAGTCTTTCATGCTTTTTATTGCCATGTGTCTAACTCCTTTACCAAGTCTTTTAGTATATGAGCAGGAATATTTTCGGTTTTCGCCTTGGCATAAACCAATAGCATAAAGATTTTACCGTTTTCTAAGCGATTATAATAAATCACTCTAACACCACCGCTTTTACCACCACCTTGCCTAGCAAAACGCACTTTACGAACACCGCCACTTTTCGGAACGACATCACCAATATCAGGATTTTGGCTAATCATAGTATGGAGTTCGCCCTGTTCTTCTTTAGTTAATAGGCTATCAACCATTTTTATATACAAAGGCGTTTCAACAATGGTAAACATAAATAATCTCACATACTACATTGTAGTAGTATAACAGACTATGCATTTAAATTTAACCTCAAAATTTAAATGCTATAGGCTTAAAAAAAACAGGTAATGCGAAGGTTATTAAGAATTTAGCAAATCCACTCCTGCCTTTTTAAGCTCCCCTTTCGCCGTCACATAGTGGTACAGCGTACTGCTGGGAATATCACCAAGCTCTCTGCAAATCGCTGGAATGCTTTTGGTTTGATCAGCCATCAGATGCTGAGCATAACGAAGTTTCTCAGCCGTCATGACTCTAGGCCTACCACCTTTACGTCCACGAGCTCGAGCCGCAGCAATCCCCTCTTTTACTCGTTGACGAATAATATTACGCTCCATCTCAGCAAAGGCGGCCTGAATTTGTAAAAACGCTCGACCTGCAGGGGTGGTTGTGTCCATCGGTGAGTTAATCGCTTTAAAGCCAATGTCTTTTTCAGCCAGTTCATCAATCAACTTTATCAAGTCATTGGCTAACCGCCCTAACCGATCTAAATCCAAAACAACAAGCACATCACCTTTTCTTAAATAGTTGAGACAATCATCCAATCCTTTACGTTGGGAATTACTTCCCGATGCTTTGTCTTCAAAAATTCGTTCACAGCCGATTTCTTTTAACGCATCAACTTGACGGTCAAGGAGTTGTTTCCCTTCAGAAGTTGACACTCGGGTATAACCGATTAAACTCATGATAAATTTCTCACGATAAATGATAATTATCATATCTTATCATAATTAGATTTATTTGGCTTTATCGTGAAACAAACGGAATAAAAAAGCGCTGAATTGGCGCTGATTTACGAACTCACGAAAAACAATTGTTAACTGCAACGGTTATGAATACCCTCCGGCTTGAAGACTGGCTAGTAAGTATGTCGCATATGTCAGAAGTGCTTGAGCCAAAACCACTACGGGAAAATGTTATCGAAAGGCTTAAAAATGCGTTGGCTTATTATCAATAAGTGTTAGTATCCGTACCAAACAAGAATAGGTAATGCACGATAAACCGCAACAATGACGAAAACTGCCAAGTCAAATTATTGCCAACGGATTGCTTATGGGCAATCCCGATTTCATAATCAAAAGATGTTTTACTTGGAACAAGATGGAATTTAGGTTCTTCATTTTGCTCGTGATAGCTCTGAAGTAGCGTGGTTAACTTACTATAAATCACACTATCGGATTTTTGATACTTGATAAGCCATTTCTCAGCAGGCAGTAATGTTAAGGCAATGGGTAAAAATTCAACCAATTCTGCATAAGACAGTGGTAAGGCAGGCTGTCTGGTGCTGAGTTTTTGAATTCCCATTGTCAGTAACTTTTGATAGCCTAAATCCTTCTGGGTAACCAATTGACGCAAATTTAGCATCAGTGCTTGACGTAACTTTTTTTCATCATCGTGAAAAACCGCTATTGGTGATAATTGGTTTGGCTCAATGGTAAAACGCGGTTGTTTTTTTCTTGTTTTTAAATTTGCTATTATTTTTGCTCTAGCAATTAGATGTTGAGCAATACCATCATCAATGGAACTTTGCTGGATGATTTGGCTAAAGTTTGCATCCAAATCTTGCTCGTAAATCACATCGGCTTTAGCAAGTAAAGTTAATACCTGATTGACGCTATATCGATGAAAAGCAAAGGTCAAAAAGTTTTGATTCCCGCGATCGTCTTTTTCATCAAACATTGAACCCAACATGGGCAACGGTTGTTGCTCCCCTACTCGCTGCCAGCTATCTTTGATAGCTTTTCGCTTGTCCAATATTAAACGATTGAGCAAAGGTTGCAGAGTTTTTAAATTCACACTATCACCCTCAAATTGATAGCCATTTTTGCCCAGTTTACGCCTATCAAAACCTGTGATGTTTTTGAAAGTGGCTAAAGGAATTATAATATCTGCTTGCGTGATTTTATCTGTCGCCATCAACATAGCCGTATGAATATAATACTGGAAAGTGCGTTGTGGGCTGATATGCCCAACAAAACTGGCTATCGCGTGCCACTTGTCTTGAGCATCATGGACACCTAATAATTCGCTATGCAGACGTTGTCGCTGTTCATCTGTCTGCTGCGTTAATAATCTAGCGAGCGTTGGGGTGGCATTAAGTGATAATGCCAAATTGGTGGCGGTGCAATGTCGTAATCCGTGAAGCGTAATTTCTTGCGTTGCCCCAATGTCTGCCAACACTTGCTCTAGCAGATTGTTGGGTAAAGAATCGCCAATGCCTTGTATGCTATCAGCAAAAACAAAAATTAACTGATTCAATTTATCGGGTTTACTCAGCTTAAAAAAATCACTCACAAAATTGAGTTCCTCTTGGGTCAAAACCGCAAAAATCGGCACCCGCCGAATTGAACCCTCAGTTTTGATAGAGCGATGTTCATTGGGACGAATCAGCAACGAAGGATGCGGCGAAGATAACAGTTCTATATCTGAGAATTTTAGCCCAAGCAGTTCCTTTTTTCGCATACCTGTTCTGAAAGCGAGAATATAAAACACCCGAACCATCATGCCATCAAGTCCTTGAGTATTCAGGGTCAATTGCTCTAAGAAAGCCAAATACTGGTGAGCTGAGAGCAGTTGAGCTCTTACCTTTAGCTTACTCTCTGCTTGTTCGATAGTAACTTTTGTGAGCCCAAAATTTGTTTCAGCAAAGTTATGCAAACTTTGTAGCCGCCGAGCAGCATAGGTGATATCTTGGTTACCTAATATACTTTTTTTATAATCGAGCATTTCATCATACGTTTCAGTAAAGTCTTCATCCGTCCAACTGTCAATGGGCTGAAAATTGGTAAAATAAATCCATTCATAACCGATGGTACTTAGGTATTGTAGAATTGACTGATAATTGGCAGATTGCCGCTTTACAAAATCAGCAATCCACGCGATCAAAATTCGTTCACTTAAACTGATGCCAACATGATGCAGTGATTGTAAGCGGTATAAAATATATTCGTCTTTTGTTGGTTTTTTATTGAGTGTTTCGATAAACTGGGGACGATATTTTTTATCCATAACTTTATCAAAAATATTGTGAATATCTTTGACCAAGTCTGATCGTCGCACCTTTTCTTTATAGCTTGCTTTTGTAGCATCAAGCGGCTTTTTGCTTTGAATATCAAGCTTGGCTAGTGTCATCAAATCGTAATTGGCATCCAATTTTTTTGACGCTGGATTAGCAGATAACAAGTTTTCAAAATCAGCCTTTATCAGTCCCGTGGTACGATGTCTTCCCTGCATAACACCCACCAAGGCTTGGTCAATATCAACGCCATCAAGCATTTCCCAATGATAACAGGCATTTTTTAAGAGCCAACTAAGCGTGATTTTTTTAAGGCCTAATTGATTGGTGATAGGCGTAAGACCTGTTAATAACAACGCATTGACATTAATGGCTTTAGGATATGTCTGACCACTTTGTTTATAACGATATAGCCAGCACAGACTCAACGCATCAAGCATAATTTGCTGGGTATTAAACAGCGTTTCATTCTCAAATTCATTACCATAGTGTTTTGAAGAGTAACGTATACTCAATAACAATCGATAATCATCAAACACTAAGAAATCATCAATCTTTTGACAAGCTTTTAGCAAGCTAGTCAACCAAGCTTGCAGCAGCGTAGCATCATTAATGCCGCCGTAGATAATGCCACTAAAAATCAGCCAACTTAAGCTTTGTTCTGTTGAAAAATCATCATGTGTCTGCCAATGGTGATGGACAGCTTTAATGATTTTGCGCAGCTTCTTGCCATTGGTGACATAACTATCAGTATAGCTAAGGGGATTTTCCTTAGGCTCAACGTCAATCGGTGGCGATGGCACCCGATAATGATATTCTTCAATAATCTGGGTATTTTGATAAGTGATAAACTGGGTTAAATGGCTATGTGCCGACAGATAAGTTTTTTTATTATCATTGTAATACTGATTGATAAAGCCTTGCGCAGACAGTAAGAATTGCTCAAAGCCTAATTTTGAAATAGGAATAGCGATACGCCATAAGCGGGTAAAATCTTTGCTAAACTGTTGATTAAGTGAATGATAGGTAGCAAAGCATGGATTAGGACAAGGATAAAAAATTTGTTTCGCAAAAAAACGATTGACGTATTTATCTGCCTTGGCCCATTTTCGATGCCCTGCGTTATCTTGCTGTTGTTGTCGCCATAGCGATGAGAGTTTGAGAAATAACACTGATTTTCTATGTTGCCGAATGGCAAAAAAGCTTAAAGCATTATTCGAGGCTTTACTTGCTATCGCTTTACTAAAGGCTTTATCGTTATGACGGATGGGCGTAAACTCAGCAATAAATTGCTTGGGAAATTTTAAAATCATGGTAAGTTATTTTTCTTTTAATTGATGAAGTTGCTGTTCAAGAAAGTGAATACTGTTATCTAATGCCAAGTCTGTAGCGATATGTTCAAAGGTATGGCGAACATTATGGACTTGTTTTTTTGAGGTCGAAGAAAATTTACCAAGGGCTTCTTGTTGGTTTTTCTCATGCCCTATCACGGTGTTTATCAGATGTATCGGCACTTGCCGTTTTTCTAATTGAGTGCGAACAAAATGCCGTGTCCAGTAAACATCAAGCTTAATAAAATCCTGTAAAAATGCATTCATATCGCCCCGTTTGATGGCGTGTAATTTATCAAATTTTTCGGAGAGTAAATTGAGCAAGGTAATATCGGCATCGTCAAACGTGACTCGATGTAATCTTGCTGTGATAGCAGGGTTATCAAGGGATTGGGTGCGTAAAATAGCAAGGATTTTTTGGTAGATGACCAAATGCTTAATTAGCGTGTCGCATAAAGGTATCAAGCGGTGATTTTGCACTTTCTTATTGGGTTTATCTTTTACCATTATCCAGCCAACTTCCAAATCGATATCTCTCACCGCACCCAGTGCATTGTTAGGACGAATGCCTGTCAATACACAAAACACCAGCCAGACATAGCAGCTTAATCGATTAAATAGTGGCTCAAAATCATTGGTACTAGCAATCCAATTTTGTACTTCTTCAAGCAATGATTTCACGCTGTCTAACGTTAATGCAAATGCTGAACCGACATTTGCATCGGTTCGCCGATTAGAATAGTCAAACACTAAATGATTCTGTGTATTTAACTGCTTCAATGCTCTGATATAGTGTTCAACGATTTCACTGTTAGCATGACTACTATAGTACATAGCAGGTGCGTTAGGGGCAGGCATACGGCAAACTAGTTCGGCAATATGTCCATGACTACCAGCCAAATACCTTGTCAATAGGGTCGCCAGTGCCATCTCAATGCGGTTAATGGATAAGTACGGCAGTTCGAGTGATTCCCGTAACACCTTTAAATAGTCAGCAATTTCATTAATTTTGTTTTGGCTAATATCCGCTTCGATATTTGGCAAGTTGTCAGAATTGGCTAAATGATGTACCAATGCGACAGGCAATGGCAAACTGACTTTATCGCTGTTATTTTCAAAAACTAAATGGGACTGTTCAATTTTTCTGGGGGTAATACCCAGATGGTAGCTAAGTGTCACTTGGGTTTTCTGGATGATAAATAAAGAACTGGTCGCTATAAATAATGGCTGAATCAACGTTTTAATAGGCATTGCCGTAATAAAACTCAGTAATAACAATTTAGCAGCATTTTTATGAGCCACTGACAATTCACTTGCTTGACTAACTAACGCATCAAAAGCAAGACGGTTAAACAAGACTTGATATCCCCACTGGGATAAAGCATGTGTGTCCGTATTAAAACGAAAATCTCGCCGAGAAATATACAGTTGCTGTAAGGTCAACTCAACCGATTGCAGTGGCGGATTATGAGCAATACTAGCACTAGGACGATCTTGATAAGTTAAAAACTGCTGAGCATTTTCGACAGCTTCTTCAAATGTAGTATTGGTTTGGGCATTACTGTCAATGTTAGGTAGTAAAAATTGTGTCTGTATATCAGGGGTAGTGTTTTCTAAATCTCGGTCAAATGGTGGCTTATCCCAACGATAATCATAGCTTAAAGGTAGTTGAAAAATAGGTTCTACGACTACTTGAGCAGATTGTGACGGCGTGCTGTTTCTATCTCTGAGTGCTTGAAATTCTTTGATGGCTTGCTGCTGATTTTGCTCATGTTGCTCATCATCACGCTCAATTTTAGCTCTTTGCCGTTTACCCTTATAAAAGCTTAATTGAATGGCTTTGGCAATGTAATGCAATTGACGAGAACGTTTTTCTCCAACTTTAGCATCATTGAGAATTAACATTTGATGAAGATAGTTATCAGCTGTTTGCTTTAGTCGTGAAGTGAATTGCTCAATGGCGGAGCTTGTATTCTCAAAGTCAATTTTATCCAGAGGTTCGGATTGTAGTACCTGCCAAATCCACTGATAATTCGGTGAGTTGGAGAAAATCGCCAATTTGATACGCAAAATAATGGTTTTATAATAACTCTTCAAACCTACGATTTTGAGCCGAACAGCAATAAGCAAAATCAGTAGCAACCATTGTTTTTTTAGCTGATTTTTTTTGGTTGTTTCTCCCAATCTCAAATAGTGCAGCAAAACTATCAGTTGTAATAAAGGCGGATAAGCATCTAGTTGTTTCTTTTGAAAGCCTTCAAAGGTTGACTGAAACACAGGCAACTCTGATAGTAATGGCTCATCAATAAGCTTTGATAGATCAATGTGTTCAATGGTGACATAATTGTTTAGCTCAATAACCAATTTAACCAAACTAGACTGCAAATTAGCAAGGATATCGTCATCTGGAAAATGATTACTTTTATTAATTGATTTTTCTTCGCTAAACAGCATTTCAATTGCTGTGATGATTTGGTCAGCCTTGATAGCTATCAAACCGTCTTGGTTTTCGATAGCATTGTTGGGGTTAGCTCCGATGCCAATTGAGGTTGTGATATCATCATTATTTGGCATCACTTTTTTCCTTGCCGTTATAAGCGGTGGCAATTGACATACCTAACAGCGGATAAAATTTGTTTTGGGTAAGCTTAGGATGACCAACAATTGATTGCCACTGTTCTTTGGTTAATAGAGATGCAATCTGCCGTCTAAGTCGTTCAAGTTCATCATCAACATTGAGCAATTTTTTCTGCCGAGCGATAAGTTCGATGGTTTCAAAAAAGATCATCCCTGCATCTAGCTGCTCATCATCAAAAGTTAAAACAGTTAATGGACGAACCAACTGCGAGCTAGCAAAGTAATTGTTCAAAATAGCGAATAAGACAGGAAGGTTATTTAAAAAAGTGTTTTGATTAGCCGATTTTTGCAGGAATATTGGCTTCTGGATGGCTCGATTGATTTCCACCTCCAGTTGCAAGTCATCCATTTTTTGAAAAATTTGACATTGAATGTCATACCATTGCTTTAGTTCGTCTGCATGATTCGAAGTTAGTTTTTGTAGGTATATCAGTGTCGGATTTGATAATTTAATAGTCATAGTCTTGTTAGATTAAAAATTTTTAAACAACATTTTAGTTTATTCTAACAAAATGTAAGGTTTTGAGAATAAGTGGGTGTATTGTCTGCGACATCTTATGTCGTTTTATTTTTCACTACTTTTTCGATACGCCACACTAAAAATCATTATTTGAAAAAGTAGACTTCGTTTGGAGCACTTATGAAAGTTAGAACACTAACTTAATTTTTAAGATAAAAAAATACCGCCAAACTAGACGGTATTTTTGTAGAGCATATTTAAAATGGACAATCATCATCTTCTATATTTACTAAAAAACTGTGTAAATTAATCACCCCTTTTTGCTTAAATATTTTGCAGTCATCACATTGCCAGCTCATAAAATCGTCTTGCTTTGGCAATTTGCAAGGATTATTTAACTCATACATTTTCCCGCATGTATCACAGCGGATATAAGAATCGTAGGCTTTTACCATCGATAGTCTCGTAATAAGCTCTTCAGAAGTGACATCATAATGATGGCATATATGTTTAATATGCCATTCAAGTGAAAACGGATGTTGGTTTGGATAATTAAAAGGTTGCCAATAATCCTGGCACATTTTCAATGAATAGCCATTTAGCATATTATTTGTCAGTAATCGTACACGCATTTTAATGCACCTCTTCTATAAACTCTGAAAAATTGGCGTAAAATAGTCGACGAAGCTGACGATATCTTTCAAAATCCGTTTCATCACTATCAATTAATGGCAACTGTTGCTGTACCCAAACCATTAGCGCTTTATGTGATTTGTATTTTTGTTCATTGAGCCATTCAGACAGCTTATCGTCATTAGCAATACCATACTCAGTAATCAACTTTCTTGCCAAATCACAGGCAGTTTGGCTGACAAAATTCAAATTATTATGCGGTTTAATGGTTTGACGCAATTTTTCATAATCAATAACCAACACGACTATTCTCCTTGCTCTTTATTTTGACTACTTGCGATTAAAGCTTCAAAAGCACTGCCATCACGGCGTGTCATATTCGGTACATAGCGGCTATAAACCTTAAACAACATGGTGGTATTGGCGTGCCCCATTTGCCTTGCGATCCATTCTGGCGCCTCCCCTGCGGCTAGCCATAGCGTTGCAGCCGTATGGCGGGTTTGGTAGGCATTACGGGCTTTTAACCCTAACAGTCGAAGCGTGGGATGCCACACTTTACGATTGACATTGTGATAATCGAGTGGCTCTCCTTCTCGATTGCAAAACACGAATTTTGAGCGACCATGGGTGACTTTGTACTGCGCTTGTAGCGCTTCATAAACCCAAGGTGACATAGCAATATCGCGATTGGATTCTTGGGTTTTGGGCTTACCAATTACGCCTTTGACAAAGGCTTGGCGAACACGGATTTCACGGCGGTCAAAATCCACATAATCCCACGTTAGTCCATCAATTTCGCTGGTTCGCATGCCGGTGAAAAACCTTACGGTGTAATAGTTTTTATAGTCTTTACGCACGCCATTGATAAATTTCCAAACCTCTTCAATGGTGAATGGCTCAATATCAGGCTTATCAAGTTTTAAAACCTTGATATCCTCATAAGGATTTTCAAATTTATAGCGTTTTGCCGCTTCTTGCAGTATCATACGCAAAGTGGTCATTATCGAATTAATTCTGGCTGCTGACAGATGCTTGTTAGCTGTTCCGTAGGTCACTTTGGCGAGAGAAGTACGGAAGGCTAACACATCTGCCCTTGTGATAGCGATAACACTGCGTTTGCCAAAATGTGGCACCAGATACTTATCCAAAATATCTTTGATTTTGCCGATGTAGCTTGCTCGCCATTCAATTTGCTTTTCTTCAAACCAAATTTCAGCAAAGTCTTTAAATATGGGTGTGTCAGATTGAAAACTTTGCACACGCTCTTTGACTGCCATCAGTTCAATGCCTTTTTCACTTTTTGGGAAGTATTTGAGATAATCAAATAGTCCAAGAGTGATTTCTGCTTCCATTTTTTGGATGATTTTTTCCAGTTTTTTTCGATTTTCGGGCGTGTCGATTAGGTTGGTTGTTTCTCGACAGCGTTTATTCAAAAAGCGAAAATCAACAACAAGTTTATCGTAGCGCTTTCTAATTGAAGCCATGTATTTTCTCCCGTTTTATTGTAAAGCCATTGCATTAATGCTACCCAACAAGGTGTTACGCATATCTTTTTCAATTTGTTCCCATATATATAAGATTTTACGACCACCAAATGGACGAATATAATGCACTCCTTCGACAAGCACATTATCCTTAAGGGTCACACGAATTGTGCGTGGCGTGTACTTAATGCGTTCAGAAAGCTCTTCTGTTGTCAGATATGTTTGTGTCATAATAACCTCTTAAGAAATGAAATTTATTATATATCGAACAACAAAATTGTTTTATGAAACTATTTTATTGTTCGATAGAAGTACTTTAATGCAAAATGTAGTTCAATGCAAGTACTTTTTAAGTCAATTAAGGTTTTTTATATGATAAAAAGTAATTTACCGGTACTTTTGGCAGAAAGACGTTTGAAAGTGGCTGATTTAATTCGAATGACAGACATCAGTAAATCAACGATGCACAAGATTTATAACGATCAAACCACACGAATTGATTTTGAAACGATTGATAAAATCTGCGAAGCACTTGATGTGCAGGTGGGAGATTTGTTCCAATATGAACCTAATAAAACAGGTAGTTAAATTGTTGGATAAGTCAAATAGTGAATTTATTTTTAGTAATTTATGAATAGGCTATTATTTTTTTGGTAGTTACTAATGAGGCTGATAGATTTAGAGCGTTAAAACTTAAAGCCACATTTTTTTAAGAAAGGTAAGTAATCAGCGATTTTTTTAGCATCTTTTTGTAGTTCATTAGATAAGCGATTGATAAACTCATTCATAGATTCACCCGAACGAGCAAATTTACCCCCAAAGTTATTGTCATTGGCTAGTAATTTAGCAAATTTATTAGCTTGAATGGGTGTAAGCGTTTTAATCTGCTGAATTGAAGCGGTTGCACCACTATTGGCTGATTCAAATTTTGATTTGACAGACTTAATGGCGATTGCAAAGTGGCTAATACTCCGTCCCGTTTTTGTGGTTCTAAGTGTTAATTTGAACTCGCCTTGTTTATTGATTTGTTCAATAGCAGGTTCAAGTACACGGCGCTTAAATTCTGAAATTTGTGGGTATTTGTCTGCGACACCGAAAAATTCTTTCCATTCAAACACGCTCATGGCAGGGACTTTTCTGATATCTTGCCATTTTTTCACTAATTCATATAGACGTTTACTGCTACAGCCTGTAAATTCAATGGTTTTAACATAATCATATTTTGTGTAGGCCTCATTGGTTCTTTCAATCAAAAATGCTAATGGGTCAGAAAAGTGCAGAATAATATAGCCAAGTTGGTCTTGATAAGAAATTCCCTGTAGCCAATTGTATTCGGCTCGTAACGTCGTAAAATGAGAATGATTTGGCTTGATGACAGTTAGCTTATCTTCTTCTTTTTCAGTGTGACGAGTTAAGTCAAGATATAGGGTAAATTTAAGTTTCTTATTGCCTAAGGTATTCGCAGCTTCTTTGAGAGTTTGGTACGCATAGTTATCACTCACATTATTAGCCGCCGCAAACTCTTTAGCGCTAATCATCACCTGTTTACCACCTTTTTTCTCTTTGTGCAGTTTATTGACTGCAAGCGTCATCAAATCATGTTCGGCAAAAGTCAAATCATAACCCGCCTCAATTAAAGTATTGGATTTGGTTATCATAATTTGGCTATTACCTCTGCCATAAAAGTTTAGCTCAGACACGTTTTTACTCAACACAATAAAATTGGTTAAATTATAAAAACGCTAAAAATTTCGCTCAAAATATAATGTACCTTAATGTACATGACTTACAGAAGCATAACAAAAATCCATGATGGTTGAAAATTTTGTCTTAACCAAGAATTTGTACATTAAAGGTAAGAATCTGTACAGGTAAGGGTAAGAATCTGTACAACTCATTCCAATAATTTGTACAGATTAAGGTAGCAATCTGTACACATTTAAACGCTGAAATGCAGTGATATGGCGATATAGTGAATTATCTATAACTCTTATAATATTGATAACTCTTAAATCAAGATTTTTTTGATAATTAAAATCCATAACAACCAAATTTTAACAATTGACTAAATAAACACCTCAATATAAGTTATGAGATTAAGTTTTTTCTAAACGTCACTACTTGTCGTTTTACTATAATTACCCTATTGCATTCATGAACATGGTTTGACAGACTAAAGAAAATCAACTTATGTCATCTCTATCATGTCAAACGCCAATCCCTATACCGACAATAGCTTTACGTCTTCTGACTTAAAGACCATCCTGCACTCCAAACGTGCCAATATCTACTACCTACAATACTGCCGCGTCATGCAAAAAGACGGGCGTGTGTTGTATCTTACTGAAGCCGAAAAAGAGAATCTTTATTACAACATCCCGATTGCCAACAGCACTTGTATATTATTGGGCACAGGGACATCAATTACCCAAGCTGCCATGCGGATGCTGTCGCAAGCGGGGGTATTGGTCGGGTTTTGCGGTGGCGGTGGTACGCCTTTGTTTATGGGAACCGAAATCGAATGGATGACGCCGCAGTCAGAATATCGCCCGACTGAATATATACAAGGCTGGCTATCGTGGTGGTGGGAGGATGGCAAACGCTTGCAAGCCGCCAAACACATTCAATTTGCGCGATTGGCATTTTTGCAAAACATTTGGAGTCGCGATAAAGATTTTCGGCAAATGGGTTTTGACAGTAGAAGTGACGCTGTGACGAACTTAATTGAACGCTATCGCGCTGATATTCCTAAGCAAACTGAAGTTATGCACTTATTACAGCTTGAAGCCCGTATGACTAAAGAATTGTATAAGTTAGCGTCAATTCATACCGATAATGCAGGCTTTAGCCGTGAGCATGACGGGATGGATAAAGCCAATAGCTTCTTGAATCACGGTAATTATTTGGCGTACGGACTCGGGGCAACCACTGCTTGGGTATTGGGTATTCCGCATGGTTTTGCGGTCATGCACGGTAAGACACGGCGTGGGGCATTGGTGTTTGATATTGCGGACATCGTTAAAGATGCAATTGTGCTACCGCTTGCCTTTATTTGTGCCAAAGAAAATACCAGTGAGCAGGAATTTCGCCAAGAATGTCTGAATTATTTTACCACTTATAAAGCCTTGGATGTGATGTTCGATACGGTGAAAGATTTGGCATTAAAAAAAGACTTTGAAACATTGTAAGCTTATGAAAATCAATGGATTGGAAAAATTAATTTATGCTAGTGACGTTTATTTCGCAATGTGAAAAAAAGGCGTTAAACCGTACCCGTCGTATTTTGGATGCGTTTGCCAATCGTATTGGCGATAACGTATGGCAAACCGCCATTACCGAAGATGGGCTGGACACTGTCAAAAAGTTATTACGTCAATCGGCAACCAAATCTACCGCCGTGAGTTGCCATCGGGTAAGGACACGGCAACGCAGTGAACTGGTGTGGGTGGTGGGTAACCGCAAAAAATTTGGTGAGCAAGGGCTGGTGGCGGTCAATCGGACCAAACGCAATATCTTGCACAGCGAATGGGAAAATAACTGGCAAAATCTCAATGCCATTGCCATTATCAGCACTTTATCTGCTCTGCTGCACGATATTGGCAAATCCACCAATGGTTTTCAGCACAAACTGTTTCACCCTAGCAAAATGGGCGACCCTTATCGTCATGAATGGATTTCGCTTAAATTATTGATTTGGCTCGTTAAAGACTGCCAAACTGATAACGATGTTTGGCAAAGATTGCAAAAAATAGATGAATTTTTAGCAAGCCATCAGCCGACCACACAAAATTTGCAAGGCAATATTGAAAAAAGTGAAATGGATAAACTACCACCTGTCGCCCAATGGGTAGCGTGGCTGATTGTCACCCATCACCGCTTGCCACCTTTGATCGAATATGGTTTCGCCTCCAAAGTCAAAGAAAGTTTTTTGCAAATAGGCAATAGAAACTTTGCCATTGATTTAAACCTTTATTATCAAAAAGCCGTTAAGGCAATTGCTTTTTGGGTAAAAAATCCCAAATCCATCGAAGAAATGACTATCAAAGAAAAAGAGCAATTTTTTAGCTTCGATAATTTGGTGTTAAATAGTCCAGATTGGCAAAAGCAAGTTAAACGCTATGCCAAAAAAGCCCAGCAGGATGTCGTTTTACAGCAACTTAGCCAGCAATCGACTGCGATCGCCAATCCGTTTTTGCTGATGCTCTCTCGCCTGAGTGTGATGGTCGCTGACCACAATTATTCCAGTCTAACCAATGCTGACAAGGCAAAACGGGTACAAGGTAGTAAAGCGTGGGAAGACAAGCTAATTGCCAATACCGATCGTAAAACAGGCGAAAAAAATCAAGCCCTTGATGAACATTTATTGGGGGTCGCCCGTTTTACCGCAGAATTTTGTCGTAGCTTGCCGATTTTGCATGAAAAACTCCCCAAACTCATCAATCACGAACCGCTAGTTAGAAATACCGCTAACACATTATTTGCTTGGCAAAACAAAGCTTTCAAGCTTGCTCTATCACAAAGTGAGCATAGCGAAATTCATGGTTTTTTTGGGATCAACATGGCATCCACAGGGTGTGGTAAAACCATTGGTAATGCGCGGATTATGTATGCATTAGCCAATCCTAAAAAAGGGGCAAGGCTCACCATTGCATTGGGTTTACGGGTATTGACCCTACAGACAGGGCAAAGTTTTCGTCAAAACTTAAAGCTAACGGATAGTGAATTGGCGATTTTGGTCGGGGGACAGGCTCAAAAACAACTCTTTGATATCAATCAACATAATGATGATGATAATTATTTTGAGCAGTTTGGCAGTGAATCAGCTGAAAGTCTGATTGATGAACTTGTTGATAGTGATGATGTCGATGCCACCTTGGATGAGCTAAATTTAGGCACAGTGGTCGAAGACAATTCAGCACGTAAGCTAATCGGCTCACCGATTGTGACTTGCACCATCGACCACTTAATGCAAGCGTCTGAATGCAAGCGTGGCGGCAAATATATCGCCCCGATGCTCAGGCTGTTTAGCGGCGATTTGATTTTGGATGAACCCGATGATTTTGACCAACATGATATGCCTGCATTGTCTCGCTTGGTGCATTTGGCAGGGTTGTTCGGTTCACGTGTATTGCTATCATCGGCGACATTACCGCCAGATATGCTTGAAGGCTTGTTCCAAGCCTATCTGGCAGGGCGAAAAATTTATAACGAGCAGTTTGGCTACGCCACTCCGCAAGTCGCTTGTGCATGGTTTGATGAAAATAATGCCACAAGCACTTACTGCCAAAATCATGAGCAATTCCATGTTGCTCATGGCACGTTTATTCAAAAGCGTTGTCAGTTTTTACAAAAACAACCCACTCGCAGAATGGCAAAAATTTTGCCGTTATCTATGGTTTATCATGGTGAAAAACAAGCTCAATTTTATCAAGACATTGCCACACAGTTATTGCAATATGCCAGCCATTTCCATGAACATCACCATATTACAGCTTGTGAAAAAAAAGTGAGTATCGGCTTAATTCGTATGGCAAATATCCAGCCATTGATGCAAATTGCCCAAGCCATGCACCAATTAGCAAGTTTGGACGGTGTGCAAGACACCCAGTTTTATCTATGTTGTTACCATTCTCAGCAAGTTTTGGCACTCAGAAACCGTTTGGAAAATCGGCTAGATAAGGTTTTGACTCGTAAAAACGTCACTGCCGAAGACTTTATGAAACGTAGCGATATCCAACAGGCGATTGCCAAGCACCCAGACAAAACCAATCATATTTTTATCGTGCTTGCCACGCCTGTGGCAGAAGTGGGGCGTGACCATGATTATGACTGGGCGTTGGTTGAGCCAAGCTCGATGCGGTCAATTATTCAGCTGGCAGGGCGCGTGTGGCGACATCGTACCGATAAAGTGGCAGATACGCCCAATATTGGGATTTGGCAACACAATATTCGCGCATTAAAAAGCCATGTGCAAACCCATAGCAACCATGCGGTATTTGCTCAACCAGGGTTTGAAAATCAGCAATATCAACTTGATAACCATGATATGAACGAATTGGTCGATACAACTACCCTACACAAGATTGATGCGGTAAGCCGTATTCAAAAATCGGCTGAACCCAATCCAAAAGGTAGCTTGGTGGATTTGGAACATCAAGTCATGGCAGATTTGATGAATAATTCAGGGTTTAACGTGGTCAATGCCTATTTTAAAGATGAGCAAACCGCCAATCGTCACCATGTCCATTTAAGCGTTTTGACACCGTTTCGGGCAGGGCGTGCCAATGTGGAATATATCATTAAGCCTGATGAAGATACGTTTAATATTTATAGCAGCGAAAGTGTTAAAGAGCATGGGTTAAATTATGCCGACACCGTCAATAGTGTGATACAACCGTATGAGATAATGACTGTTAGTCCTTTAGTCGATGTGTGGCTAGATAGTCGATTGGAAACTGTCTTGGCAGATTTGGGGCAAAAATTCCCAGAATTTAGCCCAAATTCTATCGTGATACGCTTTTCCAATGTAGCCTTGGCAGAGCATCAAAATGGTTATTATTTTGATGAACGCTTCGGCTGTTGGAAAAAACACTAAGCCGCCTGTGTGGCGGTGAAGATTTTTTAAAATAAAACAGTTTTCTAAGTCGCCTAGGTGGCGAACATAGGATTTTAAGCTAAAGAAAATTCATTCTCAATATTTTTCCTATTAAAATAATACAGTGGTTTACTTTATAAGATTTTTGTGATTAAATCGTTTTAACCAAACATCAATGGGAAGATAAATATGACGGAAAATGTAACCGAGCAACAAGTCAAAGATGCCATACAAGCATTCTTGACCGCTCAATACGATAAGAAAACGGAAAAAGAGCGTAAGCAACTCGCCAAAGCCATTGAAGATAATGACGTAGCAAAAATTGCTGAACTCAATGCGTTTTTACAACCGTTTAAAGATAAATACCAAAAAGCCAATTGGCTTATTGAAGCCCAGAAAATGGCAGAAAACGTCCAAGTCGGTACGCACGTTTCTAAAGGCGTACACCCCAGCTCTCGGGGCGATAATGTCAACTTTCGTCAAGCTGTTCAAAACAGTTATGTGAACACCCAAACGCTTGTCAGTCGATTTTTGGATGCCAACAGCCCCCGCGGGGCGATTGACTTGCCGTTAGTGACTTTTTTTGAATGGGAAGTCGTGGCGGGTTCGGGCATCAAAATCCGGGATGTTATTTTGCAAAATTCGCCAGCGGTTGTCCATAGTTTTGCCGACGATGAAGCATTATCAAAGCATTATCAGCAAGCCTTTTTGGATTGCTTAAATAATCAAATTAAAGCACCCAAAACCCATGAAACCAATAAACAAATTTTATGGGCGTTGCCACAGGATGAACCCGATAGCGATAATTATATGACTTTAGTGCCACTTTATCCTTCTGTTTTGACCCATGAAGTTTTTCACAAAATCAATCAAAACCGCTATTCAGATGACAATAAAACCGCTCGGGATAATCGCAGCAAAAAAACTGCCGAACAAAAACCCTATATTACGATGAAAGATTTGGCAACAGTGCAACTGGGTGGCACAAAACCCCAAAATGTCAGCCAATTGATGAGCAAACAAGGTGGTCGCAACTATCTACTACCGTCAGTGCCACCGATTTTCCGCCAGGCGCAAGACATCCGAATTTCGCCTAATGCCACCAGTATCTTCGCGACCAAAGCCTTGCAATACAAAGCCAAAGAAGCACTCAATGCCTTGTTTACCCTGATTAAAACCGATTACAACAATGTCAATATCCGTGAGGCTCGTAAGGCAATTTTGTCTGATATCGCCTACCAAGTCATCAGTATCGGAGAAACCATTCAAACGGTACGCCCTGCAGGTTGGTCAAAAGATTATCATAATTTATCCATGAATCAAAAATACTGGCTAGACCCAAAACGTGCCGAACTTGATGGTGAAGATGACTTTAAAACCGCCCGAGAAACAGAAGACTGGCGAACCGCCATTGAAGTCGATTTTGCTAACTGGCTACAAGGCATTCTAAAAACAGAATTTAAAGCCTTTGCCCATGATTTTGCTGACCCAGAGCATAATGAATGGCGACGTGAAATAGCAGATGAGATTAAAAAAGCATTAAGACTAGGCAAAGGGGGCTTAGCATGAGTTTTATTTATCCAAATTTACACTGCGTGGGCTATCTGTGCCTAAATCGTATTCAAATCAGCAATGCCAATGCCATTTCTAGCCCCTTAACTTATGGATTTCCTGCGATTACAGGCTTTACAGGGGCGGTTCATGCATTAAGCCGAAAAGTGAGCCAAATTGATGGTTTAGAAGATATTCGCCTTGATGGTGTGTTAATAGCGTGCCATAGCTATCAGCCACAGACCTATCGTGAAAACAGTTATAAAGATTTTACCTTTATCCAAACACGCAATCCGCTAAAAAAAGACGGCAAAACCGCTTCAATTATTGAAGAAGGGCGTTGTCATCTAACCGTTTCGTTAATTATTGGGGTTTATTCCGATAGCCTTTTCTTCGATGAAGACGATGACCAAATCGACTTATTGCAACAAACAGCAAAAAATTTAATCCAACAACAACGCATTGCGGGTGGTAGTGTTATCGGCTTGAATAAGTTTGCGCCAGTCAGTTTTCGTGTAAAAGAAAAAATTTCTGAATTTACTGACAAACTATTACCTGCGTTTGTCTTGATCGATGCACACGACGATTTACAAACCATCACCGCAGGACTCCAAACAAAAAATCCCGAAGCCACTGCCTTGGATGCGTTACTTGAAACCGCCACGCTTCATCATGTGCCAAGCGATGCCCAAGGCTCAAGTTGGACGGTTGAATCGGTTAAAAAAGGACGGGGATGGCTTGTACCTATCCCCGTGGGCTATCAAGGCATTTCGCCAACATTTGATGCAGGGCAAATGCAACATAGCCGCAACCCTGAATACCCAAGCCAATATGTTGAGGCAATTTATAGCCTTGGTAAATGGGTTTTTCCTTATTCCATCGAGAAACTTGAAACAGCTTTTTGGTATCAAAAACACGATGCCGAGCAAGATTTATACCTAGTTACCCAACAATCCCAAATTGCCGATTAAAGGAGAATTATCATGGCAAAAACTGAACTAAAAACCGCATCCGTATTAGCATTCGAGCGTGTCTTGGATATTTCCGATGCTTCTTTTTGGCAAAAAGACAGCCAGAATGCCGACAGCCAAGCCAGTATCGTTACCGTGCAAGAAAAATCAGTGCGTGGCACGATTAGCAATCGCTTAAAAAATGCTGTTGCTAATGACCCTGCCAAACTTGATGCCGAAACACAAAAAGCCAATCTACAACGTGTCGATTCAAGTAGTCTTGATGAAAGCAACGATACCTTAATCGCTAAGTTCACTTGTAAAGTATTGCCATTTACAGGTAAGCCCAATGTGTGTAACGACCAAGATTATCAACAAGCCTTATTGGCAGTGGTTGCTGATTATCAGCAAAGCCAAGGCGTAAGTGAACTCGCCAAACGCTATGCTACCAATATTGTCAATGCCCGTTGGCTATGGCGCAACCGTGTCGGGGCAGAAAAAATCACTGTCACAGTGCGTTTTAATCAACAGACTTTAACCTTTAATGCCAAAGACTTTGCATTAAATGCATTTAATGCTGATGACAAAAACTTAGCCCAACTTGCCCAATGGATTGAACAAGGTCTGACAGGACAAGCCTTTGTGATTTTATCCATCGAAGCCCAAGCCCACGTTGGCTACGGTCAAGAAGTCTATCCATCACAAGAGTTGATTTTGGACACAGGTAGTAAAAAAAGCAAAGTGTTGTACCGTGTTGGAGACATCACCAAAAACCACGCAGGGATGCACTCGCAAAAAGTCAGCAATGCCATCCGTACCATTGACACTTGGTATCCCGAATATGAAGACAATCACTTCCCGATTGCCATTGAGCCGTATGGGGCGGTGACGACCTTGGGTAAAGCGTTCCGTCAACCAAAACAAGGCAAGGATTTTTATAACCTATTTGATAAATGGGTATTAAAAGGCGAAAAACCCGAAGTTAGTCAACAGCATTATGTGATGGGCGTGTTAATTCGTGGCGGTGTCTTTGGCGAAAGTGGCAAGGAGTAAGCGATGAATTTCTACCAAGAAATCACGCTAATACCCGATGCCGAGATTTCATCTTATTTCTTATGGAGTAAGGTTTACACTCAGCTTCATATCGCCCTTGCCCATGTCAAAAATCAACATGGCGTAGACGGTATTGGTATCAGCTTTCCTAATTACAAATATGAAGAGAAAGACGGCAAAACCTTCGCCACACTCGGCAACAAACTACGCATTTTTGCCAATACTGGCGATGAACTCGACAAATTGGCATTGCCTGTGTGGCTTGATCGGTTGATCGATTATGTGCATTTGACCAGTATCAAAGAAGTGTGCGATAAAGCAACAGGTCATGTCATTGTCAGACGCTATCGATATAAAGACTTTGACAAAAAGGTGTCGGAATTTGCCAAGTTTAAAGGCATTAGTGAAAAAGACGCATTGGCTCATTGTCTTGAGCATAAACGCCCTATCAAACGCTATCCTTTTATCAGCTTAAAAAGTGAAACCAACCAGTCTGATTACAGATTATCGATTTGGCAAGAAACCGCCAATGAAGCTAAAACAGGCAGTTTTAATACTTATGGCATCAATAATATGTCAAATGACGTGACCGTGCCTAATTGGTAAGTTATAGTTGAATTATAAAGTAAGGGTGAATAACCCTTATTTTTGACTCAATAAAAATAGGTATAAATTTCAATCAGTTATATCTAGGCAAAAAATGTAGGGTAAGAAGGGTATTTTTACTTGGTAAGCCTTGCTATAACTGCTTTTTTTGGGATAAAATTCCTCTTCACCGCCACATAGGCGGCTTAGAAAATTGGTGGATATAGTATCCAAAATAGCGGTCACTTCACCGCCACATAGGCGGCTTAGAAAAGCTTGCCGATTATCATTAAACCGTTAGACATCTTCACCGCCACATAGGCGGCTTAGAAAATTTCCAAAATATGCTGGCGGCTGATGGCTCGCTTCACCGCCACATAGGCGGCTTAGAAATGATGTTGGTTGCAAAACCGACTTATCAAAACCTTCACCGCCACATAGGCGGCTTAGAAAAGTGGCAAGTATGCTCGTTTTTATCAAAAGGGCTTCACCGCCACATAGGCGGCTTAGAAAGCCAACATCTTTTACATCTTCACCAACGCCCACTTCACCGCCACATAGGCGGCTTAGAAAGTGTAAATACTTACAGAGCCTTGAACAAGCCACTTCACCGCCACATAGGCGGCTTAGAAAGCGCACTTCGGTTTCAAGCTCTGCAATCCGTGCTTCACCGCCACATAGGCGGCTTAGAAATGTTAGTACAGTTGCTGGTGATGTCGGTGCATCTTCACCGCCACATAGGCGGCTTAGAAAATTAAGGGACGTTTAGTTACCATTATGGGACACTTCACCGCCACATAGGCGGCTTAGAAAAAAAAGTTACGTTAGTTAATGCGCTAAACGTACTTCACCGCCACATAGGCGGCTTAGAAAAGTCGGTTTCGCTATGCACAAAACCAGTGACCCTTCACCGCCACATAGGCGGCTTAGAAAATGTTGCAGGTGCAAGAAAAAACAGGTCATAGCTTCACCGCCACATAGGCGGCTTAGAAAATTCGGGTGCAGACGTATCGACAGGGATAAGGCTTCACCGCCACATAGGCGGCTTAGAAATTTATCACCAATCAAGCGGTCGGGGCTTGCACCTTCACCGCCACATAGGCGGCTTAGAAACTGCTGATACGTTGTTGTCATCAAAGGTATAGCTTCACCGCCACATAGGCGGCTTAGAAAGCCAGCACCTGCACCATTTAGACGGTCAAATGCTTCACCGCCACATAGGCGGCTTAGAAATATCAGCCCTAAAAGCCTTAGTCACAAGCGAACTTCACCGCCACATAGGCGGCTTAGAAACATATCAAGGATAAGTTTGACGCGGTTATCACCTTCACCGCCACATAGGCGGCTTAGAAAAGTTGACTAAGACTGCCAAAATACCGCTATCACTTCACCGCCACATAGGCGGCTTAGAAAGATGTGTGTATTTGCATATCGGTTTTTTATAGCTTCACCGCCACATAGGCGGCTTAGAAAGAAACCTTTTCTAAGGAGCCAATCAAACACGGCTTCACCGCCACATAGGCGGCTTAGAAAAACGCACGTGCCGGCTTGGACTTAATCATAGCCTTCACCGCCACATAGGCGGCTTAGAAAAGTACCCCATTGCCCCTTTGACGCAACCGATGCTTCACCGCCACATAGGCGGCTTAGAAATGTGGTCGATTTTGGCGTTGGGTATTGATTTGCTTCACCGCCACATAGGCGGCTTAGAAATATTAGCACAACTCAACAGCACCTTGGCCATACTTCACCGCCACATAGGCGGCTTAGAAAGCCAGAATGGTTGAATGATTTGGCCACTACAACTTCACCGCCACATAGGCGGCTTAGAAAAACCTTGCGCAATCCAGAAGGCGATTAAATCACTTCACCGCCACATAGGCGGCTTAGAAATACTCCGATATTAATTGAGTTTTTGACGTATACTTCACCGCCACATAGGCGGCTTAGAAACCAGGGCTTCGGCTTGTTTGACTAGATAGGTTCTTCACCGCCACATAGGCGGCTTAGAAATATGCCAATAACCCGACCATATCGGCAAGTAACTTCACCGCCACATAGGCGGCTTAGAAAAAGGCGGCACGGTTGATAGTAAACTGCTTAGGCTTCACCGCCACATAGGCGGCTTAGAAATTATGATAGTCATCAATAAAAGAGCCAATAAACTTCACCGCCACATAGGCGGCTTAGAAAAGCAATTAAAGATATTGAAGCGCAGAGTAGTACTTCACCGCCACATAGGCGGCTTAGAAAAGTCGCCATAAAACTGCATGGCTTTGATACGATCTTCACCGCCACATAGGCGGCTTAGAAAATTTATCAGAGCAAAAAATGGTTGGTTGCACGCTTCACCGCCACATAGGCGGCTTAGAAATTTGGGCGTTTGGGTTGGGAGGGTCATTTAAACTTCACCGCCACATAGGCGGCTTAGAAAACCAAAATGTCATCTTGGTTCTTCTGCAAGATCTTCACCGCCACATAGGCGGCTTAGAAAAAACCCATATCAAAGACTTCAAGGCCCATTACCTTCACCGCCACATAGGCGGCTTAGAAATGCAAGATGACAACTTGTAGAACACACCTTAGCTTCACCGCCACATAGGCGGCTTAGAAAATCAGCCTTTTCAGCGAACTGAACGCCAGCAACTTCACCGCCACATAGGCGGCTTAGAAAAAACAATGCACTATAGCCCAAGCAATCGACAACTTCACCGCCACATAGGCGGCTTAGAAAAAACCCATATCAAAGACTTCAAGGCCCATTACCTTCACCGCCACATAGGCGGCTTAGAAATGCAAGATGACAACTTGTAGAACACACCTTAGCTTCACCGCCACATAGGCGGCTTAGAAAATCAGCCTTTTCAGCGAACTGAACGCCAGCAACTTCACCGCCACATAGGCGGCTTAGAAAAAACAATGCACTATAGCCCAAGCAATCGACAACTTCACCGCCACATAGGCGGCTTAGAAAAGCCGAATTTTTTACATAGCCAGCTTCACAAGCTTCACCGCCACATAGGCGGCTTAGAAACAGAAGATGAAAGTTCTTCTTGTGGTGAATGTCTTCACCGCCACATAGGCGGCTTAGAAACAAAGAGAACCGCATCTTTGAAGGTTTGAAAACTTCACCGCCACATAGGCGGCTTAGAAAAAACAATTGATTGAGAAACGCCAACAAGCACACTTCACCGCCACATAGGCGGCTTAGAAAATCACACCTTTGGTAGTTTCTTCAAACAGTTTCTTCACCGCCACATAGGCGGCTTAGAAAGCCACAGCTCACAGGCAAAGAGCAGCAAATTGCTTCACCGCCACATAGGCGGCTTAGAAAAAATTGCAAGACACCAAGTTTATCGCCAATGCCTTCACCGCCACATAGGCGGCTTAGAAATAGGCGGTTTCGAGTTGTTGTTGTCGGACATACTTCACCGCCACATAGGCGGCTTAGAAAACATTGTCCGCCTGAGCTGATCCGATTAGCTGCTTCACCGCCACATAGGCGGCTTAGAAATCGATAGCGTTATTGATGCCATCGGCTGGAGTCTTCACCGCCACATAGGCGGCTTAGAAAATTGGTGAGATGCCTATGTTTTTCACTTTGGTCTTCACCGCCACATAGGCGGCTTAGAAATTCATGAAAGCGTCAAAATATTGGGCTTCATCCTTCACCGCCACATAGGCGGCTTAGAAATATACCTACCCTTGCTGACAAAATCTACGACACTTCACCGCCACATAGGCGGCTTAGAAAGTCCTAAAAGATTAACCTACTACCCAAGCTATCTTCACCGCCACATAGGCGGCTTAGAAATATGACAATAATTTCATCGCCTTTTTTGAAAACTTCACCGCCACATAGGCGGCTTAGAAAATGCTAAAATTTTCGATTCGTCAATGTATTTTTCTTCACCGCCACATAGGCGGCTTAGAAACGCCGGTGTCTGTTCTGCAAGCCTTGGTCAAACTTCACCGCCACATAGGCGGCTTAGAAAAAGCCACTAACCAATACTGAAGTTGACAAAGCCTTCACCGCCACATAGGCGGCTTAGAAATTAGCGACCTGCAAGCAAGCCGCCTTTGTGGTCTTCACCGCCACATAGGCGGCTTAGAAAAGAGCGAATAAATAACAAAATGTGGTAATGTGCTTCACCGCCACATAGGCGGCTTAGAAAATGTCGAAGAAGAAATCATGAGCGAAAGCGATCTTCACCGCCACATAGGCGGCTTAGAAACTTTGTGATGCGCTTGAAATGTTGAAGCCCATCTTCACCGCCACATAGGCGGCTTAGAAATGATGAAGATGGTTCTTGTGGTGAATGTTGCGACTTCACCGCCACATAGGCGGCTTAGAAAAGCAGGACAGGTAACGGGTTCATCTTTTTTTACTTCACCGCCACATAGGCGGCTTAGAAAAGCTTCACAGGTTTTATCCTCTGGCTTAGATACTTCACCGCCACATAGGCGGCTTAGAAATAAGCCTGTCTTAAACCCAGACAGCAAGGCTACTTCACCGCCACATAGGCGGCTTAGAAATTATGAAGATGGTTCTTGTGGCGAATGTTGCGCTTCACCGCCACATAGGCGGCTTAGAAATAACGCTCACCGTTAAAAATCCCCACGTTACACTTCACCGCCACATAGGCGGCTTAGAAATGATGGGGTTAGCATTTCTTCCTCGGTTATTTTCTTCACCGCCACATAGGCGGCTTAGAAAGCGAATGATTTGCCAACCACGCTTAAACACTTCTTCACCGCCACATAGGCGGCTTAGAAATGATATGACCTTATCAAGCATAGAGTCAAACACTTCACCGCCACATAGGCGGCTTAGAAACACAGGGCGCTAAGTTTGCCTTGCCAATTCCTCTTCACCGCCACATAGGCGGCTTAGAAAGTATTGATAAACTTTCGTCACCCAACCAAACGCTTCACCGCCACATAGGCGGCTTAGAAAGTGGATATGAAAAGGGCAAACAGTTGGGTGATACTTCACCGCCACATAGGCGGCTTAGAAATTGCAGTCCGACCCAATCGGACAGATTCTCAACTTCACCGCCACATAGGCGGCTTAGAAATGCGATACGGTTAATACGCGCTTCTTCATAGGCTTCACCGCCACATAGGCGGCTTAGAAAAACCCATTCGCTCGATGTCGATGATGTGCCAACTTCACCGCCACATAGGCGGCTTAGAAAAAATAGGCGAGTCATCAACAAGCAAGTCAAAACTTCACCGCCACATAGGCGGCTTAGAAACGTCCATCTAAGCGCCATTTCGCCCACTGCGCCTTCACCGCCACATAGGCGGCTTAGAAATCGTAAAATCTTCCCAACATGTTTACCAATCCCTTCACCGCCACATAGGCGGCTTAGAAAAGAAATAGCAAAAAATATCTTGGCTACTAAAACTTCACCGCCACATAGGCGGCTTAGAAATGGGTAACATCTCGCTCGGCTCGTGTCGTAGCCTTCACCGCCACATAGGCGGCTTAGAAATATGTGCGACCACTGGGGCACCTGACAAGACTCTTCACCGCCACATAGGCGGCTTAGAAAACGCATGGATTCAAGAGAGCGTAAGTTTTTGGCTTCACCGCCACATAGGCGGCTTAGAAATGGTAAGGCTCAAACTCATCTAAAAACATATGCTTCACCGCCACATAGGCGGCTTAGAAAAAAAAATCGATGCTGTCGAAACGCACCAAAACTTCACCGCCACATAGGCGGCTTAGAAAAAAATCGACGATAGCAAACACACGCTTGCGTCTTCACCGCCACATAGGCGGCTTAGAAAAAGGCAAGGTGAGCCGAAGTGTACCATTGACCCTTCACCGCCACATAGGCGGCTTAGAAATGATTGAAAATATCCAGCTTGTAATCTAAGGGCTTCACCGCCACATAGGCGGCTTAGAAAATTGCACAGGGCGAAAGCGAATCAACCTTGGACTTCACCGCCACATAGGCGGCTTAGAAAAAGGGGTCGGACTTGCCTGTGCCTGTGGACAACTTCACCGCCACATAGGCGGCTTAGAAAATTGCACAGGGCGAAAGCGAATCAACCTTGGACTTCACCGCCACATAGGCGGCTTAGAAAAAGGGGTCGGACTTGCCTGTGCCTGTGGACAACTTCACCGCCACATAGGCGGCTTAGAAAGTGACGCCTTTATCAAGTTCGCGCCATCGGATCTTCACCGCCACATAGGCGGCTTAGAAAATAATGGGGCATATAGCGGAACCCGATACGCTCTTCACCGCCACATAGGCGGCTTAGAAAATCTTGGATAAATGACTTGGGCGCGGTATCCACTTCACCGCCACATAGGCGGCTTAGAAATCATAAATGGCTTCAACAGTGGGGTCGGTGTTTCTTCACCGCCACATAGGCGGCTTAGAAAATCATAGGTGTATGTGGCTGGTGCATAAGTTACTTCACCGCCACATAGGCGGCTTAGAAAGTGGGGATTTGTAGCCAGTGATTCCCAATTTGCTTCACCGCCACATAGGCGGCTTAGAAAAAAAGGTGACCGCAATGCGTTAATCACTAGTACTTCACCGCCACATAGGCGGCTTAGAAAATTTTGACCAATTTGGTTTTATTGATTCTTTGCTTCACCGCCACATAGGCGGCTTAGAAATTAAAGTATTCTCCTTCTTCATCCACCAAATACTTCACCGCCACATAGGCGGCTTAGAAATTTTCAGGCGATTTCTCACTGACTAAATAAGCCTTCACCGCCACATAGGCGGCTTAGAAAAACGTCATGCTGTAGTAATCGCATAGTTGGCTCTTCACCGCCACATAGGCGGCTTAGAAATAAAAAAACCAGTGCGAATCGGTGAAGTGACTCTTCACCGCCACATAGGCGGCTTAGAAAGCTTTGCCTGGTGCTACTACCGCAGGGGAATTCTTCACCGCCACATAGGCGGCTTAGAAAGCAAGAGATTGAAGGCGATGCGCTGCTTGATACTTCACCGCCACATAGGCGGCTTAGAAAAAATAGAAATACAAAAATCCATGAAAGACCCAACTTCACCGCCACATAGGCGGCTTAGAAATGTAAATTCAGCGTTTACAGGGGTTTTTTATTCTTCACCGCCACATAGGCGGCTTAGAAAAATGACCGTATCGCCTGATGTGCCATCATCCACTTCACCGCCACATAGGCGGCTTAGAAATGTCTTACTGGCTGTATATCGCCATTCTTGGCCTTCACCGCCACATAGGCGGCTTAGAAAATGTAGTGCGCTCTTGCTTTTGACCTGTGTTTCTTCACCGCCACATAGGCGGCTTAGAAAAATTTGAATCACAACTGTACTTAGCAGGTAACCTTCACCGCCACATAGGCGGCTTAGAAACGCTTGACTAGATGATGCCGCATTGCAATGTACTTCACCGCCACATAGGCGGCTTAGAAACGAATGGATGGTTTCGTCTTATACAACCATAAGCTTCACCGCCACATAGGCGGCTTAGAAAACCTTCACGAGTCCCCACTTGTAAAGTGCGACCTTCACCGCCACATAGGCGGCTTAGAAATGATGGTTCAGGCAGAACTTTAAATATTGGCACTTCACCGCCACATAGGCGGCTTAGAAAATCGCGCTCGAGTACTTGGGCGCGTAACTTGCCTTCACCGCCACATAGGCGGCTTAGAAATTCAACGGGTGGTAATTCTTCAAGCTCTCGCACTTCACCGCCACATAGGCGGCTTAGAAATAGTGTTTTGGTCAGCTGCTTGTCTAGCGTATCTTCACCGCCACATAGGCGGCTTAGAAAAACCTTTAGTTGATTGTATTTATCGGGGTATGCTTCACCGCCACATAGGCGGCTTAGAAATTTAGGCGAGCCGTCTATCTCGAGCGGCTAAACTTCACCGCCACATAGGCGGCTTAGAAAGTAATTAATTTTTGTTGGTATCTATCCCAAGCCTTCACCGCCACATAGGCGGCTTAGAAAATACAAGTAATCAATACCATAACCACTGATTAGCTTCACCGCCACACAGGCGGCTTAGAAAAGTGGCGTATCGCTTGCACTCACTCAAAGACAATTCACCGCCACACAGGCGGCTTAGAAATTTAAGTAAAGAAGAATTTATTGCGTTACGCCATTCACCGCCACACAGGCGGCTTAGAAAATGATAAGACCCACTACGCCATCAATCTTGTTATTCACCGCCACACAGGCGGCTTAGAAAAACACCTTTTAGGCGCTCACGTCCTACATCATATTCACCGCCACACAGGCGGCTTAGAAAAAAGATGAATTTATGAATATTAAAATCGCAAGATTCACCGCCACACAGGCGGCTTAGAAATTTTGCGATTTTTGACGTAATAGGACTTTTAGATTCACCGCCACACAGGCGGCTTAGAAAAAGAATTTATTAATGGTCTTTCAAACTTGCAAATTCACCGCCACACAGGCGGCTTAGAAATATTATCGAAAAATGGGCGAATGATTTTACTTATTCACCGCCACACAGGCGGCTTAGAAAAAGGTAGGTAAAATGGTAAAAAGTCAGCCTTTATTCACCGCCACACAGGCGGCTTAGAAAAGTTTTAAAACTTTAGTGTATCATTTGGTGTAATTCACCGCCACACAGGCGGCTTAGAAACGAAAAAGTCCAACCGCTAGGACTAGCATTAGATTCACCGCCACACAGGCGGCTTAGAAATTGGATTTACAACTTAACTGACACCCAGTTATATTCACCGCCACACAGGCGGCTTAGAAATTGAGCCAAAACCAGTGCCGATGCCAATGCCTATTCACCGCCACACAGGCGGCTTAGAAACCTTATGCTTTGTGTTTTTCAAGCACTGGCGAATTCACCGCCACACAGGCGGCTTAGAAATGACTTTGTGCAATGCCAACTTTCGCCTGTTGATTCACCGCCACACAGGCGGCTTAGAAAGTGCGATTGCTTGGCAGTTAGTGGATGCGGCAATTCACCGCCACACAGGCGGCTTAGAAACTAACACCCACTCATATTCACTTGGAATTGGTATTCACCGCCACACAGGCGGCTTAGAAAAATAGCTGCACTTGTGGCAAGCGGTTAGTAAGATTCACCGCCACACAGGCGGCTTAGAAAGCCATACAGATTATCACCTAAGCACTTTTGTAATTCACCGCCACACAAGCGGCTTAGAAATTTGCAGTAGTTATGCAAGATTGATGACTAAAATTCACCGCCACACAGGCGGCTTAGAAATAAACCCTTCCCCCCTTTGTAGTCCTATCTTTATTCACCGCCACACAGGCGGCTTAGAAATGTTGTAATTTTTGCAACACCATCAATACACCATTCACCGCCACACAGGCGGCTTAGAAATGAAAAAATGAAAACAAAAGCTGAAATAATCGATTCACCGCCACGCAGGCGGCTTAGAAAACTTCGCACCGCACACGAGCGAGCGAACAACAATTCACCGCCACACAGGCGGCTTAGAAAGGTTGACATTAAAAATTCAAATACGCTCCAGAATTCACCGCCACACAGGCGGCTGAGTCTTAATTAGTAAAACAGTGAAGTTTATTTATTTTTACTAAAGTGACCAAAAACAAGTGGGTGTAAAATTAAAAGTCTTAAAAAAATGCGTGGTCACCAAATGGTCACCTTTTGGTCACCATTCAATTTCTATAGTGAAAAAGGTGCCCAAAATCACAAAAGTGGTCAAAATTTTGACTCTCTAAAAACCACGTAAACACTTGATATCACTGCAATAAAGAAGCCCCAATCAATCGACTGGGGCTTTTGGAATATGGTAGGCATAATCTGACTCGAACAGACGACCCCCACCATGTCAAGGTGGTGCTCTAACCAACTGAGCTATATGCCTAAAAGGGTCTAACCATCTACTTGCGTAAGTAGGAGTGCCATTTTACCAAAAAATTTTGCTTTTGCAAGTGGTTTTAATTCTTCGCTTTAATTTTTATTGCGCCATCTTCAGCTAAGTTTTCGTTAAGGTTAGGTTGTTTTAATACACTCAGCCACTCGGATATACCTCAGTATCCACCTTATCCCGTGACCTGACAATTTTATCAAAAACTTAGGATGGCATTATGAAAAAATCATTAATCACTTCAGGCTTATTGGCACTCGCTATGTTATCAGCCAGCAGCGCATTTGCCGAAGCCAACTGCCAGGCGCACCCAAAAAACGAACAAATCCCGCAAGCCGATTTTCAAAAAGCACTAGAAAAATATGGTGGCAATAGTCTGTGGGTTCTCGTACCGCTGCATGTTGCCGCATTTTACTCATCGAAGATGACGCCACTATTGCTATGGAAAATATGATGAAAAATGGCAAAATTAGTGGTTTTCAAGTGCGTATGTTTAAACGTTAAAAACACCTTATCTTTTATATTAAAAAGGACACGGTTAAAACGTATCCTTTTTTTGCTCAATTAGTAAACGCGAATTAATAAACATTTGGTACGTACATATCTTCCGGAATCGGCTCACGTTGGTAATTGTCGTGATGCTCGCGTTCTGGCAATACCACATTATCCCGTTGTATTTCTTGATAGGGAATTTGTGAGAGCAGATGGTTGATGCAGTTGAGACGTGCTTTTTTCTTATCATCGCCTTCGACAATCCACCAACGAGCTTCAGGGATATGGGTGCGTTCAAACATCACTTCCTTGGCTTTGGTATAATCCTCCCAGCGGCGACGCGATTCTAAATCCATCGGTGAGAGTTTCCATTGTTTGAGCGGGTCATAAATACGGCTCATAAAGCGTGATTCTTGCTCATCATCTGAAATTGAGAACCAATATTTAATCAGACGAATGCCTGAACGCACCAGCATTCGCTCAAATTCTGGCACCGACTCAAAAAACTCTTGGTATTGCGCGTCAGTACAAAATCCCATCACGCGCTCAACCCCAGCACGGTTGTACCAACTACGGTCAAATAGCACAATCTCGCCCGCCGCTGGCAGGTGCGCGACATAGCGCTGAAAATACCATTGGGTCTTTTCGCGGTCATTGGGGGCAGGCAAGGCTGCCACACGGCAGACGCGCGGATTGAGCCGTTGGGTGATACGTTTGATAGCGCCGCCTTTACCCGCTGAGTCGCGACCTTCAAAGATGACAACGATGCGCTCACCGGTTGCCACTACCCAATCTTGGAGTTTGATGAGTTCTTTTTGCAAGCGAATCAATTCATTAAAATAGACGTGACGGGCGATTTTTTCGCTGTCGGTTAACGGCTGCCCGTCATAACGATAGTCTTGGATGTAATCGTCCATTTCGGACTCAATCTCTTCATCATAGCTGTCAATCAAGTCTTCATGCATTTGTTGGCGCAGTCTATCATTGTTTTTGAGGGTTTCATCATTTAAAAACTGTGATTGGGGTAAGTCATCAAGCATATCGGTGATATGATTGCTGATAACAAGGTTGCTATTAGCAGTGGGCTGATTATTTGGCATATTGAGACTCTCTAATGAGCATTAAAAATGCTGATAATATGACAAAATTATGAAGGTATGATGATAGGCATGAATAGTTTATAACATGTTGATGTTAATTCATTACCACTTGACTGTTAAAACAAAGCAATTTATCGTAAAGATATATACTTTAGTTTACAAACTTAGTTTAATACATCAAGTATCTGTTACATATAAATGATTGATTATTTTTGCGATAAGAATAGTTAATTTTTTTGACAAATATTGCTACAAGGTAAAATCACATATGCAGCTTTATTGCCCATCTGCGCAAAATAAATTTTGTCGTGTGTTCAGTAAATATTTACTATTAGTGGTGCTATTTACTACTTTCTCGTCAGCTTGGGCAGGGCTGCCGTTGCCCGGTAGTCAGATTATCAATATTGCCAGCGGCGATTATATTGATGAACAAGGCAATACCTTAGTCATTGATTCTAACCCAGTGTCGTTAGTGATTCAGGAAGTCCGCGCACTAAGCCTTACCAATAATCAAAACCAAGTAGGGCTCATTGGTGCTAAGTTAAACTTTCCCCACGTTCTTACTAATACCGGTAATGTGGCTGATAGCTACTCGCTTAACCTGGTGCAAGCATCAAACGACAACTTTGATTTAACTAATGTGGCTGTGTATGCTGACCGTGACCAAAATGGTATTCCTGATGATAATATTAACTTACTAAACACGGGGTCTACTTTATCTTTAGATGCTGGAGAATCAATATCGATTGTCGTTGCTGGTACGATACCCTCGACAGCTAGCAAGACCAATCAAGCAAACTTTACTTTAACAGCAACGAGTAAAACCTCAAGTAGTGTCACCCAAAGCGTCAACGATATCGCACAAGTTATTGATGATGCGGTAATTTTAGTGACTAAATCACAAAGTGTGAGCAGTGGCAATAGTATTCAAGATGTGACATACACATTAAGCTACACTAATAATGGCAGTGCGCCGGGTAAGCTTATTGTGACAGATATTTTAGATTCGGGCTTACGGTATGTAAGTACTAGCGCTAGCTGGAGCAATGGTAGTGGCACATTAACCGAGGCTGATGATAACGAAAGCTCTGCCAATACGGGTATCAAATACAAGGTCGTCGGTAATCAGGTACAGTTTGAATTGGCCAATATTCCAGCTTTAACTACAGGCGTCGTCAGTTTTAAAGCAACAGTGAATGACATCAAGCTGGCAACCATTGCAAATACCGCAGAGTATAGTCAATATGCGGTCAGTGGTACTACAGCCATCAGAACTACTAAGACTAACACTGTTATTTATCGCAATCAGTATACTTATGGCGTCATTGCAAATGTCACGTCAACTAGCAGTAGTGATAATGGCAACCCCAATCAAGCACCCGACAATTTAACTACTAAACCTGCTATCAACGCTGGACAAGAGGTGTTGTTTGATGATTATATTTGGAACACTGGCAGCACGACGGACAGCTTCAATTTAACGGTTAGCTCAGCAGGATTGCCAGCATGTGCGAGTGTAAAGCTATATGCCAGTGATGGACGCACACCGCTAGTCGATAGCAATAATGATGGGATTGTCGATACCGGCATCTTGGCAGCTGGGGCTAGTCGCGCTATTAAGTTAGGTATCAGCACCACTGCCAACTGTAGCGCCAGTCAAGCTATTTATGCCGATTTAACAGCGACTTCGGTCACTGACACTACAAAATTCAATGCCGTTCGTAATCAAATCACGGCTGTAATCGTGGGTAGCACTGATTTATACAATAGCGATAACTCAGGATATGGCGTAGGCAACATTGATAATAATGGCGCGGCATTTGTTAACAAAGTTCTTCAGCAAGGCAAGGCCGTCTTTCCGTTAATCGTTAATAATAGCGCGCCTATCGCTAATAACTACACCTTGTATGCATCCAATCAAGCTATTAATTTGAACAACCCAGTTAGTGGCTTACCCGATGGGTGGCAAGTAAATTTTTATGAAGGCGATGCCAGCTGTACCACGTTAGGCAAGCAGATTACGCAAACAGGCAGTGTAGCAGCAGGGACAAGTAAGAATTACTGCGCCGTCGTACAAACTAGCAATACCATCACTAATACCAGCTTAGCGATTTGGTTTGCGGTCAAATCCGCCATTAATGGACAGGGCGATGTTATAAAAAATCAAGTAAACGTCGAACCCTATCGCGGCTTTACCCTGCAAAATGACCAACAAGGACAAGTAGATGTCGCAGGCACCGTGGTATATTTACACAGCCTAAAAAACATCGGCAGCCTGACTGAAGGTACAAGCACGGGTCAAGTGCTATTAAAGGTGACGCCGATGAATAACCAAGATAATTTTAACTATACCTTATACTATGATGCTAATAATAACGGTTTGTTAGATAGCACAGACCCTATTGCCAATGATTTAGCAACCATCACTAACAATATAGGTCTTGCCTCTAATCAAACCATTCAGTTATTACTTAAAGTACAAGCGCCACCCACTGCCAAGCAGGGTATCACCAGTCAAGTGACCCTCGTGGTTGAACCAGTTGGTACGTTACAAGGCTTGAGTGCCACTTCAGTGCAAAATACCGATGTCACTACCGTGGGTATTAACCAGCTGCGCTTGGTAAAATCGCAAGCCAGTACACCTTGTGGCATCAGTGATTTAACCACATTAAATTATAGCGTATCAGCCGTACAGGTTAAGCCAAACCAGTGTGTAGCCTATCGCTTAACGGTCAACAATGACAGCGCAACTCAAGCTAAAAGCGTGACAATCGCTGACAGTGCTCCGGCATTTACCACATTAAAAACCTCACCGGCGCCAAGCGTGACACAGGGCACGGTCACAGTAAATCAAAGTAGCATCAAAGCAGATGTCGGCACACTCGATGCCAGTCAGAAAGCGGCTTTATATTTTTTAATTTTAGTGAACCCCTAACCTAATAGGACAATACTATGACTGATTTTCGTCACAAGCTTTCCTCTTTTGTCCAACCAAGTGGGGGGACAGCTTGCCTTAAATGGCTAAAATTGGCTGGTTTGACAGTGGCTATTTTGTGGACTCATCAAGCCAGCGCCGGCGTGTTGGCGGGAGATATTATTAGTAATATGGCAGTTGGGGAGTATAAGGAAGAAGGCTCAAACGTTGTCCAAACCAGCCGCTCTAATTTGGTACAAACCACGATTTTACCTGTTTATGCAGCGACTTTAGTGGCGAGTCGTAGCCAAAATGCCCAGATCAGCCAAACCATTCAATTTCCCCATGTGCTCACCAATACTGGTAATATCACAGATACCTATAATCTATCAACCCAAAACCTCACTGATGATGGCTTTGACTTAAATAATATTAAAATCTATGCCGATGCCAACCAAGACGGCGTAGCTGATAATATCAATAATTTAAGCAGTATCACCCTGGCACCCGGTCAATCTACAGGCCTTATTGTTGAAGCCCAAGTTCCCGTAACAGGCACGACAGGCGTGGTACTAGGCAACAGTGCTAAATTAAGCTTAGTCGCTAACTCGGCCAACAATAATACCCTATCACTTAATAATACTGACACTGTGACTTTGTCCAATAGCGCCATTGTTACAGTTACCAAATCGTTTTTTGTCCAAAATGATACTACCTATGTGCGCCTTGATTACGCCAATCAAAGCTCCATCGATAGTGGTCAAGTGATACTCACAGATACGTTACCTGCCAGTCTGTCTTATCAGTCGGGCAAAGAAACTTGGCGCGGTATCGCGCTTAACCCCGCGTCTGGCAGTAATGACCCCAGCGGTATTGACTATTATCTTGATACAGACGGCCGCACAGTCAAGGCTACTTTAACCAGTATCCCTGCCAACGCTACAGGCAATATCCAATTTGCTGTCAATGTTGTACAGACCACGGCAGGTGCTATTTTCAATACTGTCAATGTCAGCTACGACCATGATAATAATACTAGCACCGCTAATATTTCTACTACTTCCAACACTGCTAGTTGGAATATTGCGCCTATTTATCGGGTGGTGCTCAATGCCAATGCCAACAATACCAATAACAGCGGCAGCGATGATCAGGTTACAGCCGCGAGTATCACCGCGGGTGATGAGGTAAGCTTTACCAACTATGTTTGGAATACAGGTAACACAGACGATCGCTTTAACCTGACTATCAATAGCGACAACTTCCCCACCCCGCATCAGGTCGAGTTTTACCGTGCCGATGGTGTGACACCGCTGCTCGATAGCAATGGTGATGGTATTCCTGATACAGGCAATTTGCCAGCAGGGGGAATGTTGCCTATTGTGGTTAAGGTTCGTTTGCCAACCACCAATGAGGGAGCCACCGGCACCGTTTATACAGTGGTGCCAAAAGCCCAGTCATTGGGGGATAGCACCCAGTCAGACACCGTTACTAATAACACCAGCATTGCTGCTACCAATATCTCAGTGGATCTTACCAATGGTCCAGAGACTAGCAACAATGCTACAGGCAATGGCGCAACGACCAACAATGGTAATGCTTGGAAAACACTAACGGGTCAGTCAAATGGTCAAGTGGTTTTCCCTTTAACCGTCAAACATACGGGCGCTGCTACTGCTTATCAGTTCGCTGCTGATGGCGATGGTGATTTTAGCAAGCTCGAGTTACCTACTGGCATCGCTAGTGTACGCTATTTTGACAGCACAGCAGCTGACTGTAGCACACTGGGCAATGAAATTGGCCAAACTCGGCTACTTAAAAACGGCGAAAGCCAAGCTTATTGTGCGGTAGTCAAACTAAAAAATGACACGGCTACACTGACCAATGTACCTATCTATTTCAAAGTCAGTTCAGCAACTTATCAAGATGCCAATACATCTGGCTTTGACACCTTAAAAAACGCGATTAATATCAATACACTAAATGCAGTCGGTACGGTAAGTTTTGATCCAGATTTACGAGGACAAATCACCCCTGGGGGTACCATCGTCTACACCCATACGCTGTATAACTACACCAAGACCGCTTTAACAGGGAGTTATCAATTAGTCACTCAGCATGACCAACCCGGTTTTACTAGCACCTATTATCTCGATAGCAATGCCAATGGTCAGTTTGATAGCACAGACACTTTGCTTGACCCAACCAATATTAGCGGTAGTTTATTTCCTGCAACGAGTCAGGTGCGTATATTTGCCAAGGTACAAAGCCCGGTCAATGCGCCAGTTGGTATGATTGACACCGCCAGCATACAGTTTAAAACCAGCACGGGCACCGTACTAGATATTGCCACTGACATTACACGCGTCACCACCACTCAACTACGTTTGTATAAATTTCAAGCCAAAGATGATGACTGCAATGGTCAAGCTGACAGTAGCTATACCACCAGTGGCTTAACCATCGGTCGAAACACGAATGGCACGGGGCAATGCGTGCTGTATCGGGTGACGGTCAAAAACGAAGGGGCAACGGCAATCGGACAATTTAATTTTCGCGATGCAACACCTGCAGCCACAGCCATGGAATTTGCCCCAACCTGTGCTAACTGTACTAGTGGCAGCATTGTTGCTCCTGCCAAAGGGGCATCTGGTACGCTAAGTGGTCAGCTACCCAGCGTTGCACCAAACAGCATTTATAACTTTGAATTTGGGGTACGTTATGTGGGTCAATAATACGGACAAAATTATGATGAGCACTATAAACAACCAAAGACCTACTATCCTACGTCATATATTCACAATGATGAGTTTATTTTGTCTACTCATTGTAAGTGGCTTCATATATGCAGCTCAAAATGTGATGAGTTTTGATTCAAATATTAATGAGGCAGTTTTAGCCATCAGTCCGGATATCCCAACGATTCGGCGCGGTGCAGGCGGACAGCAAACTATTACTATTACTAACAAAGGGCCTGATAGTGCTAATAATACGTTCGCTACCTATACCGAGCAGCCAACTGCAGGTGTCACCATTACCAGTGTGACTTTATCCAATGGTACGGCGTGTAACGTGACCCAGACTTCGCCAAAAATTTGGAAGTGCCCATTAGGCTATCTCGCCAATGGCAGTAGTGCGAACTTTCTGGTGAATTATAGCACTACCACTACTGCAAATTTAGACAATTCACAGATTGAAGGCGTAGTACGTGCTGGCAGTGATGAGCTCAATCCCGGCAGTGGTGTGGGTGAAAGCGCCTATCGTATCTGGGGTGCAGAGGGTCAAAACACTACTAATCCACCACAGTACAGCGCGTTTATGGTCGGATTTAACCGAAGCACCGATACACAGGTCGGTAGCAGTAATAATCAAACTTATGGGCCTGGCTCTAGTGAAGGTTCAGCAATGACCTTAGCATGGCCAGCCAACCAAGCCAGTCCTACCGGCGGTTATCTTAAAACGTCGCTCAAAGGCAGTGGTAACTCGACTTATTTTGCTAGTCAGACCAATGCACCGGCGACCATTCAGAAGTTGATTACCAATTTGCAACCGATTTCTGTCAGCCTACCCAGTTCATTTGATAGCTTTGCCGATAATCGCCGTGCTTGGGAACTTAGAACTGGTATTTTAGTACCATCAGGTACCACAACCACAACAGTCAATGCTTGTATAGGAACCAGCAGTTTCTTCTTGGATGACAGTGCTTATATCATGCTCAATGGGCAGGTATTGTCACCTACTCGTGATACTTACGGCAAGAGCGTGTATAACGTTCCACTGACATTGCAGCCCGGCTACAACGTCATCAGTTATCGTATTGCCAACCGTAATGGTGCAACTGCTAATGCATATGAAGACAGTGCCGGCGGTTTTAGTACCATTGGGCTTACTGTTGCCGGTAGCTGTGACCCAACATCACTTCAAGCTGAAGCAAATAAAGGTGAGAACGCTCGCATCAATATTATTGATGCAGCAGCGTTGGTCATCACCAAAACTAATTACACTGATTCGGTCAATGCAATCGGTCAAACCACTTATACTTTAACTGTGGAAAATCAAGGACCCAGTGATGTCACAGGCGCTATACTAAAAGACCCAGTGGCTACTAATCTGACTAAAGGTACACCCGTTTGTAGCACCATTGATAGCAATCAATGTACCGCAGCGACTACCCCAAATGTCAATCAACTTGAAGCTGGCTATGCCTTACCTGTGCTGGCTAGAGGACAAAAGTACATTCTTAGTGTACCAGTCACCTTAAATGCACTTACCGTCAGCTCAGTGACCAACACCGCCAGTGTTAAGAGTCCAACGAATGTTACCGCATTGGGTACTGCCTGTGTGAGTGATACATCGAGCAATATTACTCGTAGCTTTGATGCCGCATCACAAACATGTACTACATCAGATACGGACAAAATACAGCCACGGGTTCAAATCGCTAAAACCTCGATTGGCAATGTCGGTACATTTAACTTTAATGTGACTAACGCCTCAACAAGTTCTGATAGCGTGACAACAGCGACAGCAGGTACCGCTGTGACCAGTAACGTTATTCACCATGTAGAAACTATCAGTAATAGCCTGGTTATCAATGAGTTGAGCACCACGGGTTTTACACTTTCAAGTGCTAGTTGTATAGACAACAATGCCAGTATCTCTGGTAACACTACTAATGCCATTGGTAGTCTTTCTAATTCAACTTTGACCATTGACCCTACTTATTTAAAACCTGGGGCAAATTTTGTTTGTAGTTTTACCAATTCGCTTAAACAAATTACCGTTAGCGGTCGAGTGTTTAATGACAACAGTGGTACCACATCTGTCAATAGCAATGCCTACAATGGTGTACAAGATGCCGGTGAAACGGGCATAGCGGGTAGTAAAGTTCAATTAAAGGATAGCGCAGGTGCAGTTATTGCCGAAGTTTTAACCAATGCCACAGGTGATTATACGTTTAATGTATCCCCAGAAAAATTGACCCCTGCTTTTACTATTGTAGCCACAAATGCCGCAGGCTATACCTCAGTCAGTGGCACTTCAGGCTCAGGTGGCAGCTATGATTTATCATCTGACACCATCACATTAAGTAAAACCAGCAATTTTAATTACCCAAATAACAATTTTGGCGATGCTAAGTTGGCATTGGTGATAACCCCGAATAACCAACAAACCACAATCGCTGGCGGCGTGGTTGATTATCCCCATAAAATTAGTAGCCTTGCAGTCATTACTATGAATTCGATCAATAGCATCGCCGCCCAGTCGCCTGCCAATAGTGCTGACCAACCTTGGCAATCTGTTATATATCTAGACAGTAACTGCAATGGTAAAGTCGACGTGGGTGAAACCGTATTAACAGGTACAAGCACCCTTAACCCGGTTCAGTCGATTTGTGTGGTTCACCGTGTCAACGTACCCATTAATGCCAGCGCTGGTGCACAACAGGTGGTAAGTTTGCAAGCTAATGGCACTGCAACCTCAGGTAATACACCTGTAACTAGCAACACTGTGACAGATACCACGCTGGTAGGTAGTGCAGGCTTAGATATGAAAAAAGGCGTGCGTGTTGTGTCAAGCTGTCCATCAACTGTTAACGATACCAATGCTTTTGTCACTGCCAACAAAGCCCGCAATGGTAACTTTTTGGAGTATGAAATTACTTATCGCAATAACAGCACTAAAAATTTGGTTGATGTCATGGTGAAAGATAGCGTACCAACGGGTATGGTATTTCAAAGTCAAACTTGTAACACTACGCCGACAGGAATAACCTGTACTCCTACGCAATCAGGGAATTCACTCAGATGGTCAATGTCTGGCAAGTTACCACCTGCGACTAGTGGTACTGTCAGGTATTGTGTATCAATACCCTAAAAAATGGGTTTTAAGGCTTATGAGATTTTTAAGCCACTGGCTAGGGTTATCAAGTATTGTTAATGAAACCACGAAGGGCGTCTTTGGATAGACGCCTTGCAACCTTTACTACTTACGAGTAATATGCACTTAATCACAAATTTTAAGCAAAAATAGTAATACTGGGGCTATACTCTATAATTCAATAACAAATATTACATACAGTTTTTTTACATTTGTTTTTTAAAAAAATAGAACAATAATATAAATATTGATTTTTAAAATTATTTTATGAAAAGAATTAAAGTCTTGTATTTTTTATGGATGATATTTGGTTGTTGCTATTACCATTCATACGAATAGACGGTGTTTCATGACTGCAAAATAGTCAAAAATTAGGCTTATTTAAATAACAATTTACCGCTTATTCGATAAAATAATCATTTAGTCATTTTGTTTAATGTTAATTCTTGTAACTGTGGATTTAGCATTAGACATCATTTATGATACTAGTATATAAATAGGTCAACATTATTTCGTTAGGTAATAACTGGGCAAGCTAAGTCTGAAATGACCACAATTTATGATTACTGCCCATAGCTATCTTCCATTATCTAATAAATACTATATCGATATACTCAATATCAGTACAGTTTTGATGACTTGTATTATCGAAAAAAGGAGTTAGTCTAGTGCGTGCATTTAATATATTGTTAATTACAACAGCCATCGTTGGCATTACAGGGGTATCAGTCGCAGTTACACCCCAAAAAGAGCCTGTTAGTGTGGCGCTTACTGCCAATAAACTTACCCAGAATGCTCAAGGGATAACCGTGGCACAGCCAGTCACCAAGGTAAAACCCAATGACGTTATCGAATATCGCGCGGTCTATACCAATAATACAGGTAAAGCCATAAAAAACTTAACGGCTACCTTACCTATACCGCCAGCTACTCAATTCTTAGCCAAATCTACCCCAAGCGCAACGTTAGCTAGCACCGACGGCGTGAACTTTGCTGCTATGCCACTAAAACGCAAGGTAGGCAACCAAATCGTTAATGTACCTTTACAAGACTATCGTGCATTGCGATGGACAATTGCTGAAGTACCTGCTGGTAAATCAGTGAGCGTTTCAGCACAAACTCGTGTTAATAGCGTCACCCCTTAAGCCACATCAACATCCATCATTTTAGAGGTCTATATTAATGCAAAAATTTTTACCACGTCTTAATCAATTAGCTGCTTCGATTGCGCTAGTAGCTGGTGGCGCTGCGTTGATGCCAACTGCACAAGCAGCTGCACCAACTGCAGGTTCTAACATTAGCAACATCGCGACTGCAAGCTATACTGATGGTAATGGTGCTAGCAAAACCGTTACTTCAAATGAAGTCAAAACCATAGTATTACAAGTATCTAGCTTCACGCTAGTGGCTGACCGTAATGCCACTATTAATCCAAATGGCACAGCGACGTTATCACATACATTGACCAATACCGGTAATGGTACAGACACCTTTACTTTAAATGTGTCACAATTGGGCGGCGACGACTTTGATTTAAACAACGTCCATATTTATTTGGACAGCAATCAAGATGGCTTACCTGACAACAATACTGAAATTACTTCAGTAACCTTAACTGCGAATCAATCAGTGGGTATCATTGTGGTATCAACGGTGCCTGTGACCCAAACTGATGGTCAAAAAGCCCAATATACCTTAAACGCGACTGCAGGTTTTGATACATCTGTCACACGCTTTAATACCGATACCGTAACCGTGAGTGCCGGTGCTTCAATGCAGATTCAAAAGAGCGCGAGTGTCGCGAGTGTCGCACCAAACGGTGATATCACTTATACACTGACTTATAAAAATACCGGTAATGGCGCGGCCGCATTTGTTACCATTCAAGATACTTTACCAAATACAGTCACCTATACTGCGGGTTCTGGTTTGTGGAGTGGTTCATCAACTGCTTTGACTGACGCTACTGGTGGTGACCCTGCAGGTATTGACTATCGTTATGATAGTACTAGCAAGATGGTTCTTGTATCTTTAACCAATGTCCCAGCTAACTCAACGGGTACGGTAAAATTCACTGTTAAAGCAAATGCTGGCAACAATAGCAACGTTAACAACACTGCATCGATATTCATTGATACTGATAATGACCCAACCAATACCCCAACAGGTACTACCCCAACCCAGTCTAACCAAACGACTGTAACGCCAACGCTCATCTATACGGGCACTATTAATGACTCAGCAACAGATGTGTATGCTGATGCGGCTAAAGTAACGACTGATCCAAATAAAGACGACCAAATTTTATCTGTGACCTCACAAGGTGTACCTGTAGTCTTTGGTGATGATCAAGGCTCTGCTGATACGGGTGCTGATTTAATTGTTGTCCATAACACAGGTACCGCTACAGAAACTTTTAATGTGTCGATTAATAAGTCAGCATTACCAAGCGGTAGCATTGTTCAATTATTCAAGTCTGATGGGGTAACGCCACTGACCGATACTAATGGCGACAGTGTTGTTGATACAGGTCCAATAGCCGCCGGTACAAATTATAAAATCGTCGCTAAAGTAACATTACCAAGCACTTATTCAGAAAACGATGCCAGTATTACTAACGTAACAACATTGACACTAACACCTGTATCTAACCCATCAGCAGCTGATACTATCAAGCTTGTGATTACTGATGTTGTTAGGGCAACTGTTGACTTGACCAACGGCGACAACACTAATACAACTACGGGTGGCCCAACAGCCGGTTCATCGGGTCAAGATACCGGTGTACCGGTGGATACTAAAACTACCGCGCCAGGTACTGCGGTTACTTTCCCATTGAGTGTTACCAATAATTCAACCACACCGGATAACTTCAATCTAAGCAGTACTGGATTACCAAGTGGTTGGACTGTTCAGTATTATGTTGATGCCAATAAAGATGGTGTACCAGACGGTGCGGCAATTACTAATACCGGTAATATTCCTGCAAGTTCAACGGTTAATTTGATTGCGGTAGTGACACCGTCTGCCAATCAAGCACCAATTACTCAAAATGTGGTATTTACGGTTAGCTCGCCAGCAACGGGTCTGAGTGATAGCATGACTGACCAAGTCGTGGTGTCAGCAAAACGTTCACTGTCTTTGGCTGCAGATAATGTTGGTCAAGTAGCGCCAGGCGGCACTGTAACCTACACTCATACCTTAACCAATAATGGTACTATCACTGAGGGTGCTACAGCAGGATCTCTGCCATATACGCTGACCAATAACCAACCTGGTTGGACTACCACCTTATATGTAGATCTCAACAATAATGGTCGCGCCGATAACAACGAGCTAGTTACTGGTAATGATTTGGGTGCATTGATTGCTACTTATAATCCTGATAATGACAGTACATCAGGCTTAGAAGCTGGTCAATCAATCAAGCTATTTATCAAGGTAGAGGCACCGGCCAATGCGACTGCAGGGGTGCAAAACAGTAATGTACTAACTATAAGCCCAACAACTGTTTCTGACACTGCTATGTCACCTGTGTCTAATACTGATTTAACAACTGTGAATGATGGTCAAGTACGTTTGACTAAAGAACAAGCCATTGCTGATTGTACTTCAGGCGTACCGGGTGCTTATTCACAAAACACCATTTCAGCCAAGCCAGGTACCTGTGTTGCTTATCGCATTACTGCCAAAAACGAAGGTAATGTTGCTGTGACTAACGTTCAAATTAGCGACGCCACACCAGCTTACACGACCTTCCAAGCAATTGCCGATAAATCACCAGCAGTTACCAATGCGACAGCAGGTACTCCACCAGCACATAATGGCACAGGAAGTGTTACTGCTACCCAAGCGACTTTGGCGCCTAACACAACCGCTGTATTGCAATTTGTTGTTAAAATCAATCAATAATTGATGATTGGTCTTAATAGTTAAATTATTGTCTTAATCTAAACGCTATAGCCTACTGTCGTATGGCTATAGCATTTTATCCAGTTTTCTATAAATTCTTTTTTAAATTAGCCATACAAGACCCATATTAATTCTTAGTCAATTAAACATGTAATTTTATTTTCTTAGTATAGTAGGTAGCATCCATTGGTCAGTTCATCTCTACAGAACCGTTGTATCAAAACAACTTTTTTGTTGTCTACACTAACTGCCTCTATTTTGGCTACTAAGTATGGCTATGCTGCTGCGCCTCAAGCAAGTGTTAAAATTGATAACACTGCTTTTGCTACTTATAATAATTTTGACCATAACCCACAATCCGTACAGTCTAATACAGTGAATGTCAATATCGCTGCGTTATATGCCGTTAACTTAACCTCTGCCCCACTGCAAACTGTGGAAATAGGTAAACAGGTGGTGTGGTCAAATGAGTTAACCAATAGCAGTAATGCACCCGTACATATTAAGATAAACCCCTCAGAAATAAATGGTTTAAACAACGTCAAGGTTTATCTTGATACCAATCAAAATGGCGAATTTGATAATAACGATCAAATTGTTGACCAAGCTATTTTATTGCAACCTGGACAAAAGGTAGGAATCTGGGTAGTTGCTACAACAGCCTTAGATTTAACAGATAACCAGCAACTAAACTTACCTATTAGTGCATATATTATTGAATCACCTGATTCATCTATTAACGCTCAAGCGACCAATCTCGTTCGAGTGGTTATTCCTAAAAAAAGTGTGTTATTTGTCAAAAAATCAGCCAGTGTCAGTAGTGCAGAAATTGGCGATTTTGCAGATTATACGATTACCGTAGCCAATCGTAGCAATAATAATGCTGATAATGTATCGATGACAGATACACTACCTCGTGGATTTATCTACACAGTTGGTAGTATGCGTGTTAACGGTATCAAAGTGGCAGACCCAGCTGGCGGTAAAGGACCTTACCTTAAACTAGGTGTGGGTAGCTTAAAGCCTAATACTGAAATTAAGGTCCAATATCGAGTACAGATTGGACCCAATGCCTTAAATGGCGATGGTATCAACCGTGTACAGGCAAAAGATGAAGGGGGGCAAACATCTAATGAGGCATCAGCCAAAATTGACGTGCGTCCCGGTGCATTAATTCAAGACGGTTTCATCATTGGTAAAGTGTTCGTCGACTGCAACAAAAACGGTGTCCAAGATAATGGTGAGCAAGGTGTACCAGGTGTACGCTTATATTTGGAAGACGGCAGTTTTATCGTCACCGATCGTGAAGGTAAATATGATTTTTATGGTATTAGTGCCAAGACACATGTATTAAAACTTGACCGTACTACCCTTCCCGCTCAAAGTAAACTGCGCCTTATCAGTAATCGTCAAGCCGGTGATGCAGGCAGCCGCTTTGTGGACTTACGCCGTGGCGAACTGCATCGCGCAGATTTTGCCATTGTCGATACAGATGACAATAACAGCGAATCCTGCAACCAATCTCTACTTGAGCAAGTTGCTGAACGCAAGAAAAAAATCGAACAACATAACATCAATCTTGAGCAAGTAATCCGTGCTAACTTAACAACTGATCCCCTCACCTACGCTGTTAGTAATGTACGTGGACAACCAGCCAGTGGCTGTATTACTGCTGAAGGTGTTAGCAGTAATTGTAATGTTGAACTTACTAAAACAGCACAAAATCAGTTAAGCCGTATCAGCATTGAACCCGTTGCTGCAATCAAAACCTTGAACCTTGAACAGACGCTAGAAGAAGCCACCAATAACTCGCTGCAAATTTTAAATTTAACTGATGGTCAAATTCTACCAATCAACCAAGCCACCATTCAAATCAAAGGAATGGCAGGTGCGCAGTTGCAGTTATGGGTCAACGGTCAGCAAGTCCCAGAGAGTCGTATTGGTAAAAAAGCCGTATTAGCCGACTCTCAAGTTGCAGGTTTTGACTATATCGGCGTGCCGTTAGCGATTGGTAAAAATCAAATTGAAGTCCGTCAGCTTGATATGATGGGCAATATCCGCGCTACCCGTGCCATCACTGTCATTGCGCCCGATAATTTAAGTAAAATCAGTATTGATTCCCCCGAACAGGATGTAGCTGCCAATGGTAGCGATGTCTATCAAGCGGTGGTTAAGGTGGTTGATCAGTTTGGCACACCCGTCTCTAGCCGTACCCCGGTCACGCTTAACAGCACTATTGGCACTATCCAAATTAAAGATGTCAACCCTGACCAAACGGGCATTCAAACCTTTATTGAAGGCGGTAGCTTGTTGGTACCGATTCAAAGCCCAAGTCAACCAGGTGAAGGGGTATTAAAGGTTGAGAGCGGTAGTTATCATGCCAATCAGCGCGTGAGATTCTTACCTGACTTACGTCCTTTACTCGTTGCCGGTATTGTCGAAGGTCGCATTAATTTCAAAACCTTTGATCCAAAAAACTTAAGCCAAGTTGATAGCCGTGACGGGTTCGAAGAAGAGTTATATGAAATTGCAGATGCTGATAATCATAAGCAAAGTGCCCATGGACGCGTGGCCTTGTTTTTAAAAGGCAAGGTCAAGGGGAAGTATCTATTAACCTTAAGCTATGACTCAGATAAAAGCAAAGGTCAACGACTATTTCGTGATATCCGTCCAGATGAATACTACCCAGTGTACGGCGATGCAGCAGCTAAAGGTTTTGATGCTCAATCTACCAGTAAACTTTATGTACGCGTAGATAAAGGTCGTTCGTATGTCCTATACGGCGATTACGCCACACGCATTGAGCAAGATGAAGGGATCTCACTGGGTCAATACAATCGCTCGCTAACAGGTCTGAGTGTCAATGTTGAAAATGACCAAAATAAAGTCACAGCATTTGCCGCCAAGACCACTGCCACGCAAGTAACCAATGAACAGCGTGGCTTGGGGATCACAGGGCCTTATAGCTTAGGCAAAGTTGATACCGATAGCGTGCTACGTAACAGTGAGAAAGTTGAAGTTATCGTCCGTGATCGTAATAACCCAGGGTTGATTATCTCGCGCACACTTCTTTCCCGTTTTAGTGACTATGAGGTTGATACTGATAGTAACAGTATCTTCTTAAAAACTGCAATCCCAAGTGTCGATAGTAACCTTAATCCTGTGTATCTGCGTGTGACTACAGAGACCGAACAGGGCGGTGAAGAATACACAGTAGCGGGCATTGCCGGCAGTCATAAATTCAATGACAAAGTTAAAGTGGGCGGTACCTACGTAAATAGTAATGACCCATTAAACAAGACAGCATTGGCTAGCGCCAATATCGTGGTCAAACTATCGCCAACCTCGAAATTTGTGGCTGAAGCCGCGCATAGCGATCGCACTACCAACCTAGAAGATGATACCACCGCCAGTGCATCGGGTGAAACCTCTGGCGCTGCATATCGCTTAGAGCTTGAGCATAGCATCAAAAATACCCAGTTACGTGCCTACCACCAGCAAGCAGATACAGGTTTTTACAACACCAATGCAGTGATTACTGCGGGTCGCAAAGAAAGTGGATTAAAACTGCAAAGTCGCGTTGATAAGCTAGGCTTTATTAAGGCTCAAGCGATCCGCACTGAGGATACTAACAATGGTGGCGTGCGTGATGGTGTATCAGCAAGTATTGAACGCGCACTGAACCGTATCATAGCCCTCGAGCTGGGAATGCGCTATTACCGTGAAACCGACCAACCAGCCAGTGTAACCAGTGCTTCAGCCACACCTTATAGTGGCACCACTGCTCGCGCTAAAGTTACCGCCCAGTTACCTAAAGGATCCAATGCCTTTGTAGAATATGAGCAAGATATCAAAGAGAGCGACCGCAAAGTTTTGGCATTGGGTGGTAACTACCAACTTAATGATAAAGCAAGACTTTACGCACGACATGAGCTTATCTCAAGTTTAGGCGGCAATTATGAGCTTAATAACACCCAGCAGCGTAATAGTACGGTAGTGGGTATCGATAGCAAGTATGGCAAAGATGCAAGCGTCTTTAGTGAATATCGGGTACGTGATGGTATTTCTGCGCGTGAAGCTGAAGCGGCATTGGGTTTACGCAATCGTTGGGAAATCAACAAAGGGGTTTTTGTTAATACCAGCTTAGAAAAAGTGCAGGTCCTAGAAGGTAACGACAATACCTCACAAGATGCTACGGCTGCTTCTTTAGGCTTTGAATATCTTGCCAATCCAAACTGGAAGGCGACTGCACGCTTAGAAAAACGATGGGCAACACAGTCAGATAATACCCTTAGCGCGTTTGGCTTTGCCTACAAGGTTAATGATGATGTGACTTTGCTCACCAAAAATATATTTAGCCAGGTTAGTAGCAACACCAAAGACACGGGCGATCGTACTTTAGATCGTTTTCAACTTGGTGCTGCCTACCGTGATGCCGATCAAAATCGCTTTGATGCGTTAGGCAAGTTTGAGTATCGGTATGAAAACGATGAAACTGAAGTAGACAGCCCTGTCAAACGTGAAGCTTATATCGTCTCGACAGTAGCCAACTATCACCCTGCTCAAGACTGGCATTTTTCTGGTCAATACGCCATCAAAAAACTCAATGTCGATTTTAACGAGCTTGAATCTAGCGGCATTGTTCAGTTATTAAGTGGTAGAGCCAGTTATGATATAAACCATCGTTGGGATGCAAGCGTGAGCGCAGGCGTATTATGGGGTAATAATAGCGATGGTAAACGCTGGCTATTAGGCGGTGAAGTGGGTTATCTATTAGCGCAAAACCTGTGGTTATCAGCTGGCTATAATTTCTCTGGCTATTCAGACAAAGACTTGGTTGATAGCGACACCACTACTCAAGGGCCTTATTTACGCCTACGCTTTAAGTTTGATGAAAATTTATTCAATAAAAAACGTCCAATCACCAATCAGCTTGATGCGACTGACGAACAAATTGCCATCAAATAATTGTTAAGGTAAAAAGTTCCCAACACAAAGCGGACAGCGATGATACGTTGTCCGTTTTATATTTGCCCTAGCGTTGGTTTTAGTATTTTTAGGACTAGTTCACTTATTGATTATTGATTGCTGCATCTACCAGTATCAATGAGTGTTTGACTGGTGACTAGCCCACGCTTGATTTATGCTTTATTAATCTATTTATTTTGTTTAATAAATATAGTGAAAACTGAATTATATCGAACAGGGTCGTTCGTGGTAGGCCTGTCGAACCATAACGACCGTTACCCTTAGACAAGCTCAGGGCAAACGGTGCTTACTATAATTTAGGATTGACTATAACTAAATTTGGGTTTGCTTTATCCTTCCACAATAGGCCGTCTGGCTCAAGTTAAATTTTTTGTAAACTTTCACTTGAGCCGCTTATTCCACAAATCTAACGATTGAGCGACAACAAAATGTTATAATCGACTTATTAACAGATACCTATGACAATTTGAATCAGGACAAACCTTTCGATGAGTATCAGCACCAGTAACGCCCCTACCAGTCACAAACCCCACGACCCCACCAATTTTAAATTAACGCCCCCTGCCAATTTTCCGTATCAAGACCGTCAAGCGACCAATAAAGCCCGTTTAGCTGAGCTGTTAAAGCAGCGGATTTTGTTTCTTGACGGGGCGATGGGGACAGAAATCCAAAACTATAAACTTATCGAGGCAGACTACCGTGGTGAGCGATTTGCCAATTTTGGACGTGACGTCAAAGGCAACAATGATTTATTGGTACTGACCCAGCCGCATATTATCCGTGATATTCACCGCTCGTATCTTGAGGCAGGCGCAGATATCATTGAAACCAACAGTTTTAATGGCACGCAAATTTCGATGGCAGACTACGGCATGGAAAATCTCGCTTATGAGATTAACAAATCTGCCGCTGCCCTTGCCCGCCAAGTGTGTGATGAAGTCACTGCGACAAACCCAGACAAACCTCGGTTTGTGGCAGGCGTGATTGGTCCCACCTCTCGCACTTGCTCGATTTCACCCGATGTCAATGACCCAGCGTTTCGTAACGTCACCTTTGATGAACTGGTTGATAACTACACTGAGGCGACTTATGCTTTGATTGAAGGCGGTGCCGATATCATTTTGATAGAAACCGTGTTTGATACTCTAAATGCCAAAGCAGCGATTTTTGCGGTGACGGGCGTGTTCGAGACCATTGGGTTTGAATTGCCGATTATGATTTCGGGCACCATTACCGATGCGTCGGGACGTACACTGTCGGGGCAAACTGCCGAAGCGTTTTATAATTCAATCCGCCACGCCAAGCCGATTTCGATTGGGTTTAACTGTGCGCTAGGTGCAGATGCGTTAAAACCACATATCAAAACCTTGTCGGATGTGTGCGAAACTTTTGTCTCCGCTCACCCCAATGCAGGCTTGCCCAACGAGTTTGGCGAATATGACGAAACGCCTGAGCAAACTGCCACCATGGTTGCCGACTATGCCAAGTCTGGCTTGGTCAATATCGTGGGTGGCTGCTGTGGTACCACCCCCAAGCATATCGCCAAAATTGTCGAGATGACGTCACCCTTTGCCCCACGCCAACTGCCAGACTACAAGCCAGCTTGCCGATTGTCGGGACTCGAAGCATTTAACATCACCCGTGACAGCCTGTTTGTCAATGTCGGTGAACGTACCAATGTCACAGGCTCAAAGAAATTTTTGCGTCTCATCAAAAACGAACAATACACCGAAGCGTTGGACGTGGCTCGTGACCAAGTCGAAGGCGGCGCCCAAATCGTGGATATCAACATGGATGAAGCCATGCTAGATAGCAAGGCGGCGATGATTCACTTTGTTAATTTGGTTGCCAGTGAGCCAGATATCAGCCGTGTACCGCTGATGATTGACTCGTCAAAATGGGACATCATCGAAGCCGGTCTTAAATGCACACAAGGCAAATCTGTGGTCAATTCGATCTCGTTAAAAGAAGGCAAGACAGAGTTTGTGCAAAAAGCCAAGCTATGTCAGCGTTATGGGGCAGCGATTATCGTCATGGCGTTTGATGAAGACGGACAGGCGGACAGCTTTGAGCGTAAAATCGAAATCTGCAAACGCTCATACGATATTTTGGTTGATGAAATCGGTTTTCCGAGTGAAGACATCATCTTTGACCCCAATATTTTTGCCGTCGCCACGGGGATTGAAGAGCATAACAACTACGGCTTAGACTTTATCAATGCCACCCGATGGATTACCGATAATTTGCCCAACGCCATGGTCTCAGGCGGTGTGTCGAATGTGTCGTTCTCATTTCGCGGCAATCCCATTCGTGAAGCCATTCACGCCGTGTTCTTGTACCATGCTATCAAAAACGGCATGACCATGGGGATTGTCAACCCAGCCATGCTAGAGCTGTATGACGATATCGAGCCAGACGCTAGAAACGCCATTGAAGACGTGATTTTGAACCGTAACCAAGGCGAGTCCGGTCAAGACGCCACCGACCATTTGATGCAAGTGGCAGAAAACTATTTAAGCGGTAAGAAAAAAGACAGCACCGTCGATTTGTCATGGCGTGAATTGCCCGTAGAAAAACGCATTGAACATGCGTTAGTCAAAGGGGTAACCACCTATATCAATGAAGACACCGAAGAAGCACGGCTAAAATTTCCCCGTCCCTTAGACGTCATCGAAGGACCTTTGATGGACGGTATGAATGTGGTCGGTGACTTGTTTGGGGCAGGCAAAATGTTCCTACCGCAAGTGGTAAAATCAGCCCGTGTGATGAAGCAAGCGGTGGCATGGCTTAATCCGTATATCGAAAAAGAAAAAATTGCAGGTGAAACCAAAGGCAAAGTGCTCATGGCAACGGTGAAAGGCGATGTGCATGACATCGGCAAAAACATCGTCGGTGTGGTGCTCGGCTGTAATGGCTATGACATCATCGACTTAGGCGTGATGGTGCCTTGTGAAAAAATCCTACAAGTCGCCAAAGATGAAAACGTCGATATCATCGGCTTGTCAGGCTTGATTACCCCAAGCCTTGATGAAATGGTGTATGTCGCCAAACAAATGCAGGAGCAAGGCTTTAATCTGCCCCTACTGATTGGCGGTGCGACGACTTCAAAAGCCCATACCGCGGTAAAAATCGAGCCCAACTATCAAAACGATGCGGTTGTCTATGTTGCCGATGCCAGCCGCGCAGTGGGCGTAGCGACGACCTTACTATCCAAAGAAAAACGCGTCGATTTTATCAGTGCGCTGCGTCAAGAGTATGGCGAAGTCCGTGAACGCCTTGCCAATCGCCAACCCAAAGCGGCAAAGCTGTCGTATGCCGAATCGATTGAACAAGGCTTCCAATACGACTGGGCAAACTACACGCCGCCTAAGCCCAACCAATTAGGGCAAGTCATTTTGGACGATTATCCGTTACAAAATTTATTGCCCTATATCGACTGGACACCTTTCTTTATCTCTTGGGGATTGGTCGGCAAATATCCCAAAATCTTTGACGATAACATCGTCGGGGAGGAAGCCAAAGACTTATTTGCCAATGCCCAAGCCATGATTGACAAATTAATCAAGGAAAAATTGGTCACAGCTAAAGCGGTGTTTAAACTAAGCCCTGCCCAACGCCCAAGCTCAGACACGGTGCAGGTACTCGATGAGCAAGGCCATGTCATGCATACCTTTGAGCATTTACGCCAGCAATCTGATAAAGCCAGTGGTAAACCTAATTACAGCCTAGCGGATTTTATCAGTCCTGAAAAAACCGATTATCTCGGTGGTTTTACCGTGTCATTGTTTGGCGCAGAAGCACTTGCCAATGACTATAAAGCCAAAGGCGATGATTATAGCGCCATCATGGTACAGGCGCTTTGTGACCGCTTTGCTGAGGCATTTGCCGAGCATTTGCATGAGTTGATTCGTAAACAATATTGGGGCTATCAAGCGAATGAAAGCCTAACCAACGATGAACTCATCAAAGAAAAATATGCCGGTATTCGCCCTGCGCCGGGTTATCCTGCCTGCCCTGACCATACCGAAAAAGGCAAGCTGTTTGACTGGCTTGATACCACCAACGCCATCGGCACCTATTTGACGGAAAGCTATGCCATGTACCCTGCGTCTAGTGTGAGTGGGTTTTATTATAGCCACCCAGAGAGTGATTATTTTAATGTGGGTAAAATCAGCCAAGACCAGCTTGAAGATTATGCTAGACGTAAGGGTTGGGATAAAGCTACCGCAGAAAAATGGCTAAATCCGAATTTGTGATTTTAAGTGAAAAAACGACAATGTAGGGTTGTCGTTTTTTTATCGCTTGGTGTTAATTAGCGCATGTATCTCGTTTGTTATCTTTACTCTTGTCACACCAAAACATATTGAATATTAATGTTTTTTTAGCGCGATGGTTTTCGCCAACTTGTCTAATTGCCGCATGGGTTGTTTGTTATCCGTAGGCTGCTGATAGCGGATTTGTCGATATAGCGCGGCAAGTGCTTGCAGGGCTGCCTTATCGGTGACTTTTGGCTCAAGCCTAGTAAGCCAAGCCAGCACCCCTTCACTATCCTGCCGGGCAAGCGTTTTGTCTTTTTTTGCCAAGCGATTGGATAACTGTACCATAATCCAATCATGCTTATCCCACACCCGGCGGCGACGCCACCACAGCCACAATCCCAATAGTGCAAGGACGCTCACAAGGGTGACAAACATCACCATCACTTGCTGATAGATAGATTGGATATTGAGCCATTTGAACAGCGATGACCGCTGGCGGTCTTGATCATAGCCGACCACATCGCGTTGCCAATAGTAGCTAGCTTGGTCAAACAAGCGGCGCGCTTGCTGCAGCATTTGAAACTGTTGATAGCTAATTTGCCCTGCCACGCCCTCACCAAATAGCTGCGCCCCAGCCGTTTGGGTCACCGTTTGCATCCCTTGCTCGACCCGATTGGGTGCGACAAAGCCCGTAGGATCTACACGTACCCAGCCGCGCCCTTGCACCCAAATCTCGCTCCATGCATGGGCATCCATTTGCCGCACTTCCCAACTTTTGCCATCACGCCCTAACTGCCCACCTTGATACCCGGCTACCACCCGAGCAGGCACACCTGCCGCTCGCATAAGGTAAGTAAAACTTGACGCATAATGCTCACAAAACCCTGCACGGGTAGCAAATAAAAAATCATCGATGCGATTACTACCCAAGGTAGGAGGTGATAAGGTGTAGCGAAACTGCTGGCTACGCATCCACTGGGCGATGGCGTTGGTATAAGCAATCGGGTCATCGCCTGCTTGGTGATACAGTCGCTCGGCAAATTGGCGACTTTGCGGATTACCGCCTGCTGGCAATGCTAAATTGACCTGACGCTGCTGGGTAGATAAGGCTAAATTGATAGGCGCATCATCTAACCAATGCACTTGATAAGTGAAACGCTGATTGACAGTGTCCCAATACCGCAGGGTAAAATCCGACGTCAGCCCAATGCCTTTTTGGTTGGTTATCGGATAATCAAGCCCAAACAACCAATTTTGTCCCGTCTGCTCCAAAATCACCCGATAGTCAGGGGTGACAGCTAAGGTAAAGCGTTTACTCAGCTTCAACGTCGGCAACAACCAATCAGCAAACGGCTGATCGGGCGTCCAAAGCGAGGTGCGAGGATTGGCTCGCCAGGTGGTGCCATCAAAATCAGAAAATACCAAACCGCGCCAATATAAATTTTGTTGGCTTGGCTGCTGATTGCCAAATTCCACCCGAAACGCCAATTCAGTCGATTGACTGAGGTTGGCAAAATCGCCTGGTGACATACTATCTGACATGCCGGTCTTTGCTTGTGCGCCGCTCAAATGCACCGACCATAGCGGCGGCAATCGGGGAAAAAATAAAAACAGAATAATGGTCAAAGGAATGGCTTGGCCGACCAATAAGCCGAGCGTGCGGTAGCGTCCCGTACCATCATCATTTTGCGCAATCATGGCAAACAGCACGACCATCGTGCCAATCGCCACTTGTAGCGTTGTAATCAAATCTTGGTTGATTAAAAACAGCCCTGCCAATACAAACAGTGATAAACTCAGCACCACATAGCCATCACGTCTGGTATACAATTCAAGTAGCTTACTGACGGAACACAATAGCAAAAACGCGATACCGACATCCAATCCAAAGGCAGTACGATAGGTCAAATACAGCCCCACCAAACTTGCAATGAATCCTGTGTACTGTATCAACTGTAATGAACGCGGACGATACAAGGCTTTGGGCAACCAACGTCGCAGGGGTTGCAATTGAAAGATGATAATAAAAAAGGCATACACCGATAGCCAAATGGGTAGATTTTTGACGTGAAAAGCCACAATCAACAGTTGAGACAGCAATATCCACTGATACGCCGAGATTTGGTTTAGGCGCTGAGATAAGGTTAAGCTAGGGCGATTTAGGTTAGGGTGACTCATGGCGTTTTTGCCAATCTTAGCAAACATTGCTGACGAAATGCTTGTCCTTCACCTATTGCGCCTTCACCATCAGGCAGGCGCAATTGAAAAGCGATTTGGCTTTGGGTCAAACTCTCCACCCCGTAGCGCAGCTGGCTGAGTTTTTCTTCATGCGTCACCGCAGGCATTTGATAGTAATCAAGCAATTGCTGCTGCCCCACACTCTCCACAAAGCGTTTTGACATGAGTCCTTGCCCGCGCGCGACATGCGCCCACGAAATACGCGCCAATGATTCCCCTGGGACATAATTATCCAACTGGTCAAAATCTTCCTGCCCTGCTTGGGTGTGTAAGGCAGCGGTTTGCTCATCATCAGATGGCACAAACTGACTGGCTTTCATCTCATAGCTCAGTGGCGCAGGACACACCCACGCGTGTCCTTCAAAAAACACATACGACCAAGCTTGTAAAATCCCTAAGGGATATACGGTACTCACCGTGAGTCTGGGTAACACAAATTTGCCGCGTTTGTCGGCTGCTAACCATAAGCTCGCCTGTTGCGGCGCTTGTATTTGACTGACCAACAGCCAATCATTTGGTTCGGACTGTGCATTGGGTTTGCGGCGTATCGGCTGTTTAAAGTCAAAGGCGTTGTTGGCAAAACTTAACCGAACTTGCCGATGCGGCTGGCTTGACTCACTACTAATTTGCAGTCGCACTTGCACTTTGCCACCCACTTGCGTGTCGCTGATATCTACTAGTTTGATTTGCAACCCTGCCAAGTGGGCAAAAGTATAATGGATGGTCACCACGAGTAGACTACCCAACAAAAAGCACAAACCCAACACCAAATTATTGGCATAATTAATCCCTGCGACAAAAAGGATAACGAGTAAAAAAGCGTACAGCAATCCTTCTTTACTCAAAAAAATATACACGTTACGCAGGTTTAGGGTGATGTCGCGGCTGATCGGCGCTCGACGCTTAAACCATGTTTGCAAGTAGTTTTCAAGTCGCTGGCGAATGGCAAACATGATAGGCGCGGGCTCTTAATCGGATAATTTAATCGGATGATAAAAATACAGCAATGAGAAAGTTTTTAACGCTAAAACACGTTTACATCATGGTTTACACCATTACTGGTACTTGGCGTAATAACTGGGTGGCAATCGATTGCGGCTGCTCACCGCCCAAATGATTAAATGGGATAAAAGCTTGCCCCAAGCGATGATCAACGACGGCAGCAAATACTGCTTGGATATCTTCTGGCGTCACTTCATGGTAGCCACCCAAATAAGCAAAGGCTTGTGCCGCTTGCTTGAGCGCCAGCACACCACGGGTAGATAGACCATGATAGTCTCGGCTCTCACGCGTTTTTGCTACCAATCGCTGCAAGTAGTCAATCACAACATCTGCGATATACACCTCTTTGGCTTGCGCTTGTGCCTGCTGCAATGACTGGGTATCTAACATCGGGGTAATTTGACTCAGCAGTTGACGTCTATCTTTACCCAGTAGCAACTCTCGCTCTGCATTAACCGAGGGATAACCCAGCGATAAACACATCAAAAACCGATCTAGCTGTGACTCAGGTAAAATAAACACACCCGATTGCTGTGTCGGGTTTTGGGTGGCAATCACAAAAAAAGGTTCAGGGAGTTTTCGCGTTACCCCATCTTGCGACACTTGCCGCTCTTCCATCGCCTCTAACAGCGCAGATTGGGTTTTTGGGCTTGAGCGATTAATTTCATCGGCAAGTAACAGCTGGCAAAATATCGGCCCTGGCTTAAATTCAAATGTGCCAGTATCGGTTTTATACAGCGAAATCCCTAAAATATCGGCAGGTAGCATATCGCTGGTAAATTGCACCCGATTAAACGATAACCCTAAATGGTTGGCAATCGCGTGCGCCAGCGTGGTTTTACCCATTCCTGGTAAATCTTGCAGCAGTAAATGACCATTGGCTAACAAACAAGTGACTGCCAGCTTCACCACGGCAGGTTTATCCAAGACGATATCATTGATACTCACCAACATGGCTTGCAATCGTTGTTGTAACGGCTGATTGTCTAAGTTACCCATCACCATGTGGTTTATCCTTTAAAGGTTTAAATGTTGTTTATCAATCATGTTCACTAAAAATATCGCTTAAAGGCATAGCCACAAAGCGATTTAACGAAGCGTCGAAATATAAGCAATAATGTCTTGGCGGACTTTGGTATCAGCAATCGGGTCAGAACGCATACGCGTTCCTGCGATGGTTTGTTTTGGATTGGCGATATATTTATCCAAATTTTCCGTTGTCCACGTGATATTGCTGTTTTTTAGTGCGTCCGTGTATTGATAATCGGTTAATAAGGCGGATTTTGCCCCATAAATACGCAATAATTGTGGACCTTTCTCGTTATTTCCTGGCTGCAGCTTGTGGCATTTGAGGCAGGCTTCTTCGTATTGCTTTTTACCGTTATCGGCATCCCCTTGGCTATAAACGGGCAAATTGACTGCTGGGCGCTCGGCGGGTGGCTGATGTTGACAACCTGTCGCAATGACGATACAAAGACCCCATCCTAGCATAGGCAATCGGTTTGATTTATGAATGATTGTTTGGTGCATGTTGGCTAACTCGTTTTTACTTTATAAATTCAGCGCTTGGATTTAGCTGGTTTCATTCTCGATGTGCATGGTGTCACTCGCTTTTTGTAAATAGGCCCCTTGCAAATAACGCGCACCGACTGTCCACGCCGCTGACATGGCGGCAGGGTCTTCAATAAAGGGCATCAAACAACTGGAGCCGCGTTCAGTGATTTCGCGCACCACCGTTGCCACGGTATTGACATTGTCATTGTTGCTCAAATCTTTGATATAGCTGCGATCGAGTCGTACCAGTTGCGGTTTGACAAATTCCAATACTTCCATCGCATTGACCGCCGAGCCAAAATTATAGATGCCTAAGTGACAACCTATTTGGTTAAGCTCATTACTTTGTTTGGCTGCCACTGCCAGATAATCCATTACCATGGTTTCATTAAACTGTAACGTCAATACCCCGCGCTCGCTGGTACCTAATGCTTGCATCAATCGACTCATAAAGCTTGGCAAGGTGGCATCTGCTAGTGATATCGGGCTTAAATGCACTAATAATCGGGCACTGGCATCGACCTCATGACGGTAACGTTTTAAATCTTTACAGGCTTGAATTAACACCCAACGGTCGATTTTATCCATTAACTGATGTCTGGTCGCCACTTCTAAGAATTTATCAGGTGCCATTAAACTGCCATCTGCTAATGGCAGGCGTAAAAACACCTCAAACATGTTACTGACATCGTTTTCAACGTCATAAATCGGCTGATATAATAATTTAAATTTGCTATGTTCTAGCGCATCACGTAGCGATTCGTACAGCGCACCGTCATCACTGCTGGCAAAACTACTTGGGTCATATAGATAGAATAAATCTTTATCGTCGTTGCTGTCTTTATTGGCTTTGGCTGCCATGCCGACGGCTTGGATGACACGGTTAATAATAGTATTGGTATCAGGTGCACTGGCGTTGACTAAGGTTGCACCAATGGTTACTGTAGTCTTAACCGTACGATGACCGATTTCAATAATGGTACTATTAATGTCGGCAACCAATTTTTGTCCTAACGCTGTCAAATCTTGTTGTCGCATATTAGGGATAATTAGCATAAACATGCTATCATTAAACCGGCTCAAATAGCCATTTTTCACCCGCTCTACTCCAATAATCTCAGTGAGATGTCGCTCAAGAATATTGGCAACGGCAACCACCACCCCATCAACCCCTTCAATCCCCACACTGGCATAGATTTTACCAATATTATCGATTCGTAATGCCATCAAACCCACAGATAGGTTTTTCTCAACAATCACGTCACGCAGTCGGTTAAACAGTCTTTCAAAACCATGACGATTAAATAGCCCAGTGATTGAGTCAATGCGTTCCATCGCTTCAAGTTTTTTGGCAAGCTCAGCGCTATTGGCTTGTTCGTTGGGCTGGATAATGACTTGTAGACATGGCTGACCGTCATAGGTAGCAGCCGCTAACTGCAGCTTAGCCGCGAAGGTAGTATTATCTTTTCTCACACTTTCAAATTTAAATTCGACGTTTTTACGGTTGCCTTTTTCAAAGTCTTTTAAAAACGTTTTAAAATCTTGAATATTGTTGCGCGCAATCAAGTCAACAACCGGTATCCCCATCAATTCATCGAGCGTTTTAAACCCAAACATTTCAAGATAGGGCTCATTGGCATAAATATGTAAACCATCTTCAATATAAGCCACTGCACTCTTGGAGTTTTTGATAAGAATATTGGCACGCTGTTCGGCATCACTCAATACCATTTTTAGGCGCTCAAGCTCGCGGACGAGTTTATGATGCTCGTGTTCACGGCAGATACGAATGGCCATGCGCAGTAACTTATTTTTGCGCAAAGCATCCGCTGCACCCCAATAGGTATATAAAGGTAATAACTTATGGGTTTTATCAGGGTCGCTAACAAGCTGGGTCTGGGCTTGCTCATTGGCAGTTAATGCACCTGGGTAAGCAGTCGCATCATCAGGCAATAGAGCGATGACAGGGATTTGAGCATCGTGGGCTTTTAAAATCTCTTTGACGTCTTTAAACGATAAATCATACGCATTCCCCATCAAAATAATGTCCCAAGACTGGCGCAATAATTTTATCAGCTCGTCTTTGGCATCCAAAAACCCTAAATTAACCTGTCTATAATAATGTTTTTCTAATAACCCGACCAACTGCTCGGCATACAGCTGGTTATCATCAATGATTAACAGGTTGAGTTGTTTTTGTTTTTGCATCGATTAACTATCCCATTAAACGCTTGGTTTATAGAGCACTAAGCGACCTATTATAAGCGAACTGTTTGATAAATTATTTATAATATTAGATTCAATTTCTTATTATATGATTAATCAATCAAAACGGCTATAAAGCTATGAAAATCTTTTATTTTTAATGGGTTAGATTTAATTTGGCAACTTTTGTTGCCATTTTTTAGCGATTAAAACTGAATTCTCACAAAAGCGTATTCTTCGATATCATCAGTCATATCAAGTAGCTCAGTTAAACGCACATTAATTTCTTTGTTATCAATACGTATCACCAGCTTGTCTGCCACTTGGTAGCCAAAGCGCGCCATCAGTAAACGGGTGTGGCTATTAGTGTTGTTTGGAGCGGTTGGAATTATAAATGCCGCAACAAAATGTGGCTGACGGCTACCGGCATTTTGAAATCGCACGCCACAGGGAATCGCATTTTGACAATGCACTTGCACTTGTGCCTCAATTTCTAAGTAGGTCTTGTTGGTTGGTTGCCCAGCTGGCGTATCGATAAAACCCTGACGGTTGTCTTTAATATAGCCGAGCTGCCAAGTTTTTGAACCATTAACCTTTCGCATCGCAATTAATGAATTGACTTGCAGTTGATTCAGCGGGTGATAGCTATCGCCACGGCTGATGCTCGGATATTGGTCAACGAGCTGATTGTGGTAGCTAAACACATGCGACAGGCACATGGATTGGGGATTTTCTTTGTTCAGCTCAACAACGGTATATTTTTTAAGATACTCAGTATTTTGAGCTTTGGGTTTTAACCGCTCAGGCAACTCATTGGCCTGAATAAGATTGCCCAAACTGGTTTTATTGGCAAGCATGTAGTGGATATTATTAAAGCCGAGCACGACTTCACATTTTGAATGGCTATGATAATACTCTGCCGCTGGTTTTAACCCATCTTGCAGATTATTCAATACCAATTTGGCCTGACGCGCGCTATTTTTTATCTCAGCATCGGTGCTGATTTGACCTTGAGTAATGGTTTGATGCAAGCGTTTAAATAACCGACTAAACATCACAAACAGACAGTTGCTAGTTGCTGCAAAGGGATTGATTGTATCCTCGACTTCTAGCAGTTTGGGCGGTTGGTTACCTTCTAAATCAATATACAGGTAAGGTTTTTCAACCAAATCTTTACTGATAATAAGCTCTTTTATCAACTGGGTACTTACTTTTTGAATGGCTAAAATATCGGCACGTCGACATGCATACGGATTGGTGACCGCCACCGTCAAGCAGTGAAAATAAATATCTTCAATCGATAGCGGTGCGCCCTGTTTACTATATTCATTGGCAGAATGCAGTTTGACTGGCAGGGTGATAGATTGCCAATCATTGGTGACTGCAAATCGATAGCAGGCATTCAGATATTGCCAAATTACCTGTGTATCTTTACGATAGCCGATATATTTTTCAAACAGCGATTGGCGCAGTAATAGCATGATACCATATAGGCAGCGCTGAATGACTTGGGTGGGGGTAAGGGATTGATGTTTATGGCGAAATAAGCCAGTGATGCCTTTTTTATCAGCCACTTCAGGGCAAGCCGCCGCTCGTTGCCAGATGACATGGTAAAACATGATGCTTAGATAATGCACCGATAATACGGTATCTAAGCCTTGCTGTTTTTCTTCATCCAAAATCCCGGGCTGGGTTTGGTAATTCACCCGTAATTTACCGAGTAATACGCTGACGGCTTTATGAACCTCCTCAAACAATGCAAAGCGTTTGACATCATCAATATCGGCAAACATCAACTGGTTTATCACGAATTTATATTCGTCATACATCTCACACGCCGACATACGATTAAAGTGCAACTGCCAATCGGTTGTATCCTGCAATGAACTCTGCGTCACTTTAAGTTCAATAGGACTGGTCGGTGTATCGTTTATGCGCCGTAAGAAATCGTCTAGTATGAGATCCGTAACCATTTTTTTGCACCCAAATGCACAACATTTTTCGACTTATTTAACAACAATAAATAACACAAAAGCCATATTTTATCTAGCTATTTTAAGATAATTGCACTATTTAACAGACAAATAACAGATAACCCCTTATTTAGTTGTTTTTTTTCAACAAATTTTAGTGGTTATACAAATCAATCGGTGTTTTAAATGGCTTATTAGGTAATTCTCGTACCAACTTTGGCACCAAGTAGCCAGCACATTTGGCGAGTAATTCCCAGTACAGAGCGACTGCTTGCTCATCTGAAATATAGAAATGGCTCGCCCCGGCAACTTTATCAAGCACATGCAAGTAATAGGGTAAGACGCCCGCTTGCCATAATTTTTCACTCAAGCTTGCAAGCGTATTTGCATCGTCATTAATCGACTTGAGTAGCACAGTTTGGTTAAGTAACGTAACACCCGCTTTTTTTGCCTTACCCAGAAATATTTGTGTTTCTTGGTCAATTTCATTGGGGTGATTGGCATGAATGACCATGACGATGTGACAGCGGCTGTTGGCAAATCGCGCAAGTAACGGCTCATCTAAGCGCTCAGGAATCATCACAGGTACACGGGTATGAATACGGATGGTCTGCACTTGGGGTAGTGCCTCAAGGATGGTAAAAATCTCCAATAAACGACGGTTGCTCAGCGATAACGGGTCACCACCGCTTAAAATCACTTCATTGACCGCGGGGTGCGCTGTGATGTAGGCACTGATGGCTTGCCAATCGTTTTGCGTTGGTAGATTCTCGTGGTAGTCAAAGTGCTGGCGAAAACAATAGCGACAATTGACCACGCAAGCCCCAGTAACAGGAATCAGCACCCGTGATGCGTATTTATGGATAATGCCTTTGACCGGATTGGCGTGTTGCTCGTCGAGTGGGTCGGTGACAAAGCCGGTGACTTGTACCGTTTCTTGAAACGTCGGCAATACTTGCTTAAGCAGCGGATCATTAATATCGCCTTTCACCATTTTTTGCACAAAGCGGCGCGGCACTTTTAGGGGAAATTGACCGACCTGACTATCAAAACTATGTATCGGCAAATCTAATGCTTGCGCCAATTCAGCAAAGCTCGTGATGGTATCAGAAAACGCATTTTGCCAGTTTTTTTGTGTCGCCAAATAGTTTATCATATAGTGTTTATCCAATTGTCAATGCCGCTTGCTGATAACGCCTGTCGCTGATAGGGTTACCCCGTAGGCAGCGCGTTTTTAGCAAATTGGCTATTATACAAAGATTTGATTTACCTCGGTTATTTTTTAGTCGCAACACCTTATTAGGAAATTTTATGGCAAATTACTCAACCAATGAATTTAAAGCTGGCTTAAAAGTCATGCACGAAGGCAATCCATTTGCAATTTTAGAAAATGAATACGTTAAACCAGGTAAAGGTCAAGCATTCAACCGCGTCAAAATGCGCAACCTAAAAACGGGTAAAGTATTAGAAAACACCTTTAAATCTGGCGATAGTCTTGAAGGCGCCGACGTTGTTGATACTGAAATGAACTACCTATACAACGATGGCGAATTCTGGCACTTTATGCACCCAGAAAGCTTTGAGCAGCTACAAGCCGACAAAAATGCGATGGGCGATGCGGCAAAATGGTTAAAAGAAAATAGCAACGAAGAATGTACCATTACCCTATTCAATGGTGTGCCTTTAAGCGTTGCCGCGCCAAACTTTGTTGAGTTAGTGATTACTGAAACCGACCCAGGTCTAAAAGGCGATACATCAGGTGGCGGCGGCAAACCTGCAACCCTTGAAACAGGTGCAGTCGTACGTGTGCCATTATTTGTCCAACAAGGCGAAAAAATCAAAGTTGATACCCGCACTGGCGAATATCTATCACGGGTACAATAATATATATTATTGCCAAGAATTTTGAAAAAATAAAAGCCCAACTAACTGTTGGGCTTTCATTTTTTTAACATCTGATTGAAAAAGTTTTTGTCACGCTGTCATACTGACGTCGCATCATGCGATAAATCATAAAAATCATTCGTCAAACGCGCATGGAAAAAATGATTACCCAAATAGAACAACAAATGAAATAATTCACCAAGATAATCAAACTAGCGTTAGCTCAAACCGCTAAAATACAAAGACAAATTAAAAGGCAAGTTAGCATACAAATACCAATATAGACAAGTCAAGGATATATCATGCCAGAACTCACCCCGCCAGAAACCAGCCCTGTCATCACCCTTGAAGCGCCGCAACCCGTTGCCGTTGTGCCACAAGACGAAGCCGACCAACTGGTCAAACTTGACCTAACCAAAGTGCCTGAACTTGATGCCAAAGTGAACGATTTTGTGATGCATGTATTACAAACCCCTGTCAACACGTCTGTATTCGATGAGAAAGTCAAAGCCATTCATCAGCTGGGTAGTGCCGAAATTCGCGCTTCAGCGCAGATTGCAAATCGCATGCTTGATCGTCCCGCCAAAAGCATAGATAAAGCCTTATTTGACAACTCCCCGATTGCCAAATCCTTGACTGAGCTACGCAGCGTGGTCGAAGACCTAGATCCAACCCGCCAAGGTTCGCTGTCAAGTCCACGCAAATTTTTGGGCATCATCCCGATGGGCAAATCCGTACAAGATTATTTTCGCAAATACCAATCTTCGCAAACCCATATCAATGCCATCATCGAAAGCCTATATCACGGCAAAGATGAGCTGATAAAAGACAATGCCAGCATTGAGCAAGAAAAGGTCAATATGTGGGCACTGATGCAGTCGCTCCGTCAATATATCTACGTCGGTCAAAAAATTGACGAACGCCTTGAGCAAAAAATCGGTGAGCTTGAAGCCACCGACCCTGAAAAAGCACGCGTGGTCAAAGAAGAACTGCTGTTTTATGTCCGCCAAAAAAACATGGATTTTTTGACCCAACTGGCGGTGAACATCCAAGGGTATTTGGCGCTTGATATGATTCGCAAAAACAACATAGAGCTTATCAAAGGCGTTGACCGTGCCACGACGACAACGATTGCTGCGCTACGTACTGCAGTGATGGTGTCACAAGCGCTGAGCAGTCAAAAACTGGTGCTCGACCAAATCAATGCGCTTAATTCAACGACCAGTAGTTTGATTGAATCAACGTCAGTCATGCTCAAACGCCAAACCGCGCAAGTGCATGAGCAAGCCAGTGGCAGTTCAGTGGACTTGGAAAAACTGCAAAAATCCTTTAACCACATCTATGAGACCATGCATGCGATTGACGCCTTTAAGGTCAAAGCACTGGGCAATATGCAGCAAACGCTCCATGTACTGACCCAAGAAGTTGACCGCGCCCAAACCTACCTTGACCGCACCAATCGCCAAACGGTGAGTGAGGTTGCCAACGAGCTGCAAATTGATGAGGAGAAACTGGGTAATATCAAGCTTTAATCCCCGTTTGATTTGACTATGAGCGACCTCACGAATGATTGCGGCTTTTACTGTTTATCACCATCTTTTATCAGTAATAATAAAAGGATAATTGATAAGAACTAACACGCAAAAACTATCAAAGTGTCCGTTCATGAAGACTACTCTTGCAAAGCAAAGTTTTTGAAAAACAAGGCATTTTTAGGCTAAAAAAACACCGCCATGAGTGCGGTGTTTTTGCTGATACATAGCTTTAGTCGCATAGCCTTAGCCACATGGCTTTAGTCAGACAATTTATTGGGTAATTTTGCAACCACTTGCGCGACCGTGTTATCCAGTTGACTGCTATCGCTCGGCATGACAGTGATATGACCAATTTTGCGACCTTCGCGCTCTTCTTTGTCATAGTTATGCACGTGCACGCCAGCGATGGCTAGGACTTCGTCCAGTTTTGGGTACTCTCCGATAACGTTTAGCATAACTGTTGGTTTAACAATGGACGTATCGCCAAGTGGTAATCCAGCCACCGCACGCATGTGATTTTCAAATTGACTGGTTACCGCGCCTTCAATACTCCAGTGCCCTGAGTTGTGCACGCGGGGTGCGATTTCATTGGCAAGCAATTTTTCAGCACCGCCTTCAGAAGTCACAAATAATTCTAACGTCAACACGCCCACATAGTTTAAATGTTCGAGCAATTTTTTGATATTACTTTGGGCTTGCTCCGTGAGGTTATCAACATTGGGCGCAGGTGCGGTTGATTTGGCTAAAATACCATTGCTATGTTCATTTTGCACGAGCGGATAATAGCGGATTTCACCGTTTTGGGCACGCACTGCAATGATAGATACTTCGCGCTCAAAGTGAATAAAGCCTTCGGCAATAAGCGGCGCTGTTTTGGTTGCGTCACCAAGTTCTGCCCACGCGGTGTCAATTTGGTCAGCGGATTTGACCACAAACTGCCCTTTGCCATCATAGCCCCCGCGTGTGGTTTTGAGTACCAAAGGTAGCCCCAATTTGTCGGCGGCAGCTTGGATATCGGCTTTGTTATGCACTGCCATAAAAGGCACGGTGGCGATATCTAATTGGTTAAACAAGTTTTTTTCATTTAATCGATCTTGTGCCACTGATAGCGCAAATGACGATGGGTACAAGGTTTTGGTCGATTCCAAAAACTGGGCAGGTTTGAGCGGGGTGTTTTCAAATTCTAAGGTAAAAATATCACAGCTTTGGGCAAAATCTTCAAATTGCTCGCTACTAAACACTTTGCCTAGTAGGCGTGCAGGGCAATTGGCACTATCCTCCAGAAACACGCAGCGGATACCCAGTGGCAACGCCGCTTGCGCCAACATCATACCCAGTTGTCCGCCACCTAAAATCCCAATGGTTTTGACAGGATAATTGGAATGATTGATGGTATAAAAATTGGCGGTTTGCATAGGCATGGTGGCGGCTCTTTTTGATAAGTGAAACACAGAAGAAAAATTATGGCTAATTATAAAGGATTTGCCCACAAATAAAAAATCCAAGCACAAAAAAACCCATAAGGCTTTAGTCTTATGGGTTCAACAAATCAATGAATAGGCGTTACGCGTTAACTATAATGCACGGGTTCTTCGTCATACACATTGGCATGCCACTGCGAGAGCTGCTTTTGCATTAAAGTTTGAATGGCCGCATGAATCATGCTTTGACCAATCAACTGGGTATCATCCCCTAACAGTTTTTTCACTTTGTCAGAAAATTCAATACTTACCAAGTCTTCTGACTCATCATTCGAGGTACGTAGTACCATCTTGCCATCATCTTGCTCGATAAACTCTAGCATCATCGCTTCTGCTTTGGCCTCTTTTGCCGCTTGCAGTAGGCTTTGGTAATCTGTTTTTGCATCTTTTTGCATCGTCGCTCCTCAATCTTTTATCTGCCCCAGTGACTACTTTGGTTACTACCTTAGTAGCTATCTTATGAACTAGGCTTATGAGCTAGGCTTATAAACTAGACTAAGAAACCTGTTAGTCACCCTGTCATATCGCTTTAATCAACGTAGCATGGTTTAACGCTTGCATCTTTTTAAAAGCTTGTTGACAGCTTATTGACAGGGTTTGGCATATTGCATGATTATTAAAATGGCGGCTTTAACGGTAAAAATCAAGCATAATTTGTGATATTAACACAGCCACTACAATGCTTAATGCTTAAGGGTTGCTGTGATAAATTGTGAACTTACAACAACTGCGGGAATACGCTTTTTAAGCCGCCAACAAAAATCTCTACTGCAACGGCTGCAAGTAGCATCCCCATGATACGATTGAGCACATTAAGCCCTGTGTCACCTAAAAAACGACTCACCTGCCCCGCTGCCATAAAGCTTAGATAAGTAATAATACTGATAATCAAACCTGCGGTGATAATCGCTAACATATTAAAATAACTATGCCCACTTGCGGCATAAATAATCACGGTAGAAATCCCACCTGGACCAATCACCATCGGAATCGTCAATGGCACCACGGCAGATGCCGCCCCTTGAAACGCCACCCCATTTAGATCTCCGGATTTGCCGACATGCGGTTTGGCAACATTGCCAGCGCCATTCATCATGCCAATGGCAATAATCAATACCAAGATACCGCCTGCGATACGAAATGACCCAAGCGAAATCCCCAGCACCTTTAAGATAGGCTCGCCTGCCAACGAAAATATCGCAATGGTTACAAACACGGTAATGGCTGAAATCAGCGCAACTTTGCGAGTTTGTTGTCGATTGGCGTCTTTGGTGATATCAATAAATAACGATAACGCGGCAAAGGGATTGACCAGTACCACCAGTGCCAAAAATATTTTTAAGACTTGAGATTCCATGAGTATTGACTAACTTGTTGGGTGAAGTTGGGTGAATATGACAAAACAGTTATGGTAGCATAAATTTAAGTCAGCAGGGTTACGGCGTTAATCCGCTTAGCGCTACCAGTGCGCATGCTAAGCCTACATGATGAACCCGAAATTAATGACTGTCTAACGTTTGGGTGATTTTATCAAGATTTAAACTATCGGACATGGCATTAAAAATCTCATAGTATTTGCCTTGCTTGCGGTATAGTTCATCATGCATGCCTGTCTCCACCACGCGCCCTTGCTCGATGACCACAAAATCATAAAATAATTTTATGATAATTATTGTTATTTATGAATATTTATTATGATTTGAAGCTTTTAGGGGCAAATACCTTTATACTGAGCGGACTTATTTTTACCTTTCCCTTTTTATCTTAGTTCATAGCCTATTAAAAGGATTTCAGCGTATGCCATTATCATATAAAGCCCCCCTGCGTGATATTCGCTTTTTAACCAATGAAGTATTTAATTACCCCGAACACTATAAAACCTTAAAATCTGGTGAAAATGCCGATCCTGAAACCGTGAATATGATGCTTGAGAGCTTTGCGGATTATTGTAGCAATGTGTTGATGCCACTATACCAATCAGGCGATGATGAAGGCTGCCATTTTGACAAGGGTGTGGTCACCACGCCAAAAGGCTTTAAAGAAGCTTATGATATGTTCGTTGAAGCTGGGTATCAAGCCATACCGTTTCCTGAAGAATTTGGTGGCTTGAATATGCCGATGTCGGTCAACCTCATCAAAAGTGAAATGATGGGCACAGCAAACTGGGCATTTGCCATGTATCCAGGGTTGTCGGTGGGCTGTATGAATACCATCATGCAATACGGTACCGCCGAGCAAAAAGCCACTTATATGCCAGCCTTGGTAGAAGGTCGCTGGTCAGGCACCATGTGTTTGACTGAGCCACAATGTGGTACTGACTTGGGTCAAGTTAAAACCAAAGCCATCCCACAAGAAGATGGTACTTATAAGATTAGTGGTACCAAAATCTTTATTTCAGCCGGTGAACATGACCTAACGGAAAATATCGTGCATATTGTATTAGCACGCCTACCTGATGCGCCTGAAGGTACCAAAGGTATTTCGTTATTTATCGTGCCAAAATTCTTGGTTACAGAAAACGGTGACATTGGTGAGCGTAATCCTGTTAACTGTGGCTCAATTGAGCACAAAATGGGTATCAAAGCATCAGCCACTGCGGTACTCAACTTTGATAATGCGACAGGCTATTTAATCGGTGAGCCGAATAAAGGCTTAAAAGCCATGTTTACCTTTATGAACACTGCCCGCCTAGGTACAGGTATGGAAGGCTTAGCGCACATGGAATTGGCTTTCCAAAACTCATTGCCCTATGCCAAAGAACGCCGCTCAATGCGTACCCTATCAGGTACCAAAGAGCCAAACCAAGTGGCGGATGCGATTATCCATCATGCCGATGTTGCGCGCATGCTACTCACCCAAAAAGCCTTCTCAGAAGGGGCGCGCTCAATGATTTATCACGCATCACGCTATGCTGATAAAATGTTTGAAGGAGCGATGCTCGGTGACGATGCTGAGTTCCACAAATGGGATGATAAATTGGGCTTTTATACCCCAATACTCAAAGGCTTCTTAACCGAACTAAGCATTGAATGCGCCAAACATGGTATGCAAATCTACGGCGGTCATGGCTATATCAAAGAATGGGGCATGGAACAAATCGCCCGTGATGCACGTATCTCAACCTTATATGAAGGCACCACAGGCGTACAAGCGCTTGACCTACTAGGTCGTAAAGTGTTAATCCAATCAAAAGGCAAAGTGCTGCTGGATTACACCGCCAATATCATGAAATGGTGTAGTGAATACGCACTAGATAAAGGGATGCGTAAATTTGTTTGGGAATTGACCAAATACTGTGCAGAGTGGAATACCCTTACCACACGTATCATGTTGACGGCGCGTAAAGACCGTGAAATCGTCTCAGCGGCATCCGATGATTACTTAATGTACTCAGGCTACGTCATCATGGGCTATCACTGGGCACGTATGGCAGCGGTAGCGTATGATAAACTCAAAAATGGCGGCAGCGAAACCAAAGAATTCTATGAAGCCAAAATCAAAACCGCTGAGTTTTATTTTGAAAAACTATTGCCACGCGCTTCAGGTCACTCAGAGAGCATGTTGGCACCAAGCGAGTTAATGGCGATGGATTTAGATAGCTTTAATTTCCTAGACTAATGCGTTAAACTTGTTGCGCCATTTTGCAAAAAGGCTGCTCAACCTTAATGGGGGCAGCTTTTTTATTGCTCAAAATTTTAACACATACAAAAGAATTGATTATGGAATTTACTGCTTTTTCGCGCCAAGTCATTGACCAACTAGAATCTGATATCACAGCCTACCTCCAAGCCTGCAAGTTACCCTCGCCGCTGCATGACGCAAGCCTATACGCGATGACCAATGGCGGCAAACGGGTACGTCCTTTGCTGATTGCAGCAACTTTTGCCACGGTAAAAACCGACAACAGTCTTGCCAACCCATCCCATCAATTATCTAATGACGTGCGCCGTGCCATGATGGCGGTGGAGTGTCTACACGGCTATTCGCTGGTGCATGATGACTTGCCTTGTATGGATGATGATGCGCTGCGCCGAGGTCGCCCTACCACCCATATCGCCTATGGTGAAGCCGCTGCGATGCTTGCCGGTGACGTGCTCCAGACCTTGGCTTTTGAAGCCTTTACCCATGCGTATTTTGGTGAAAACAGTGAGTTTGCTACCCCACTTTCTGCCACGTTTGCGCCACGAGCACGGCGGATGGTCATGGGGCAAATGCTGGATTTAAATGGCGAGCACCAACAGCTTAGCCAAACTGAGCTTGAAGCCATCCACCGTGACAAAACAGGCGCGCTCATTGAAGCTGCAGTATTGATGGGTGCCATCTGTGCCAACGCGACTGACAGCGAGCGCCAAGCCCTCAATAGCTTTGCCGAGCAGATTGGTTTGGCGTTCCAAGTACAAGATGATATTTTGGATGTGACTGCCGATACCAAGCAGCTTGGCAAACCTGCGGGGAGTGATGAAAAATTGGATAAATCCACTTATGTCAAACTACTGGGCGTGGCAGCTGCCAACACCTACGCGCAAAGCTTATTTGATACCGCTAAAAATGCGGTGATTGCTGAATTTGGCGATGATAACTATTTGGTCGATTTGGCAGACTGGTTGTGGGCGAGAGACAAGTAATTATTTCTTTCTAAACCTAGCAAACAAGCCTTCGTGGTTAATTTTTGGCATTTTCATGGTCACGGTGTTTGACAGCAAATCATGTAGCGCCAGTCCTTGCTTATTAACCCATGCGAACCAATAATTAAATAATAGCCCAATAAACATACTAAAATACAGCGCACTCACCGACTGGTGGATGAGATAGCCTATCATCCCGCAGACCACCGGCAATAAACAGGCGGCTAATATCCGCATCATCGATTGCCGCCAACTTAGCAATGAGCCATCACGGTTCATGGTTTTAAGCCGCCAAGTCTGCATGCCAAGCGTCTGCCCTGCCTTACGCCAAAACACCCCATAAAACCCGACCAAGACAATCACAAACGCAGGGATTTGCACAACATTACGATACCACAGCGGCAATGTCGCCGCTTGCTTCATATCTGTCCCTGCCAAACCTAGCAGTTTAGTTCCCAATACAATCAGCAGCATCTGCACAAAAAATAGCATCGCCAAAATCAACATACCATCATACAGCATAGCAATCAGCCGAGTAGCCGCTTTTGCCATCACAGGTTGTTGTTCTGGCAATGGCGCTGGCGCTGATGGCAGAGATTGCGGCTGGCTGTTGGTCTCAGCTGTTTTTAATATTGGGGTCTTGGTCTTAGGCATAGGTATGGCGGGCGAATGATAGTAGTAATTAAGCGAAATTGTAGCCTAAATACAACCAAAACGCTATGACTCAAACGCCCACTACGGACCCATCAGTGCATGACTTAGATAAACATAACTAGGATAAACATAACTGGGATAAACACAATTGGGATGAAAATGGCTTAGGCAATAGTGAGGCAGTGATGAAAAAAACGGAACGGCAAAATAACCCGCCGAGTGATATGAGGTATAAAAAAATAAGACATAAAAAAAATCGCCTAAACTCAAAGAGTGGCGATTAATTTTAACAAAGTAATTAGTGGTGCGCTTGGAGGGAGTCGAACCCCCGACCCTCAAGTTCGTAGCCTGATGCTCTATCCAACTGAGCTACAAGCGCTTAACTAATGTCTTCGTTTGAAGTGGGCGCTATTATAAGTTAGAATATTTATTTTGTCAAATTTTATTTTAAATAATTTTAAAACTAATTTTGCTTCAATAAATGGCGGTGACGGAGGGATTCGAACCCTCGATACAGTTTCCCGTATGCAGCCTTAGCAGGGCTGTGGTTTCAGCCACTCACCCACGTCACCGAATTGGTCTTACTTATCTATCACACCGTACAATAATTTTAGTCAATGTCGCCATTAACCTCAAGTATTGTGGGTGGGCATTATAACAAACCAATCCAAATTTGCAAGACTTTTTAAAAAAATTATGTGAGAATAATTGCAGCCCCTTGGCAGTGGCACCGTGCCTACCTATAACCCAGTCGCTGTTTATGGCTCAGTCGTTATGTGATAATCTGTTTGAAACTAATGATTAAAAAACCATTTAACCAATCCTTTATAAGGATTGATAACCAGCCTGTGAGAATCTTATGTCAACCCCTGCTACCCTTGCCCCTATTTTAGTACCCAGCATGACACTGCGCCCCACTGTATTGTGTTTTTCGGGGTTAGATCCATCAGGCGGCGCAGGCTTGCAAGCGGATATTGAGTCGATTGGGCAAGCAGGGAGTCATGCAGCGATTGCCTGTACCGCAGTGACGGTTCAAAGTTCACAGCAAGTTTTTGGGTTTGAGGCATGCGCAAGTGGGCTGGTAAGGGCGCAAGCACTGGCGGTGCTTGATGATTTGCCTGTCAAAGCTATTAAGTCAGGGATGCTTGGCACCACTGACAATATTGCAATGCTCGCGCAGCTTTTCACCGATGGCAGTATTGCAACAGGTACGCCGTATGTGCTTGACCCGGTACTGGTGGCCAATAGTGGCGGTGCTTTAGGCGACAAAGACACCTTGGTGGCTGCCTTTGCCCAGTTGACCCCTTTTGCGACCCTGATGACCCCCAACAGCATTGAACTGCGTGATTTGACAGGCATCGATAATTTACACGCTGCCGCCAAAGATTTGTGTCAACAAGGTGCCAAAGCAGTGCTAGTCAAGACGTCTCACGATAACCAAGCCTCTGGTATCGAGCAGTATTTATACATTAATGACAACCAAACCTGCCGACTGGCATACCAAGCGATTTTGCCAAGACTGGCGGGTGAATATCATGGCTCAGGCTGCAGTCTGGCAAGTTATATCGCAGGTCGCTTGGCACTGAGTGATGAGCTTGTGACAGCGGTACAATGCGCAGATATTTGGACACAACAGGTGCTCAAAGTCGCTGACATTGTCCACCCTCATGGTCAACGAATTCCCAAGCGTTTTCATTACAGCTCAATGCTGGGTTAGGCAAGCTACTATGGGATTATTATTGGAGTGGTCGATTGTCAAGACGTTGCTATTACAGCTAGGTGTTATTGCCCATTTTCTCATCACGCTTTGGCTAGTTGTGCGGGTTATTCAACAGCAGCGCAGCCAAAGCGTGGCAATCGCTTGGATTGCGGTGTTGTTTGCCCTGCCTGTTGTTGGCATCATCGGTTATATGTTATTTGGTGAAATCAATATTGGACACCAGTACCGTAAGCGCAGTTTGATGGCGCAAAAATTACTGCGTGACTTTGCCAATGATCAGCATATTGATTTTAATGAAATTTCCAAAAATTTAGATACCGAAGCACGGCAACTGAGCAATATCGCCCTACTAAAAACTGGGCTTGGCGTGTATGACCATCATACGCTGACGCTGATGACAGGCGCTGACCATATTTTTGCCAGTTTATTAGCCGATATCCGTGCGGCAAACACGATGATTTTGCTGGAGTTTTATATTGTATCGCCACAAGGTCGGGTGATTGAGTTATTGGAAGCTTTGATGGCGGCTACCCAGCGCGGCGTATCCGTGCATTTGCTCGCTGATAGCGTTGGCAGTCATGCGTTTTTTCGCAGTCAGTGGGTAAACAAACTCAAAGATGCTGATGTCTTTGTGCATGAGTCGCTGCCCGTAGGTTTGTTCAAAACTATTGTCAAACGCATTGATATCCGCAACCATCGTAAGCTGGCTATTTTTGACAATTGCTATGGCTATACGGGAAGTTTTAATCTAATCGACCCCGATTTTTTCAAACAAAACGCGCATGTGGGCAAATGGATTGATGTCATGATACGGGTGGAAAGCCATGATACCGTCAATTCGGTGAAAGCCATGTCACTTGTCACGACCACGGATATCAGCGCAGAAACCAACGCCAATTTTTCAAGCCTTGAAAAAATCGTTAATCGCTTTACCAAGTCGTTCTATACCCAGTCGCTGTATATTGGCACCTCAAAGCTGCATCATCACAAATTACAACACGTGACTAACACTAGCGAGGTGGCTCAAAACGCTAACCCTGGTGTCCCTAAGCCGCCCCTGCTTAACATTTTGCCGCTGCAAAGCAACCTACAAGCTTACCCGTCGGTGAGTCAAGTCAGTTTGCAGCTAATTCCATCGGCGCCAGAATTAACGGAGCATGTCATCTACGAAACCTTGGTGTGTGCGATTTTTGCCGCCAAAAAACAAGTGGTTATTACCACGCCTTATTTTGTGCCAGATGATGCGCTGCTGCTTGCCCTCACTACCGCTGCCAAGCGAGGGGTCAAGGTTATTTTAAATGTACCCAAAAAAGTAGATTCGCTGTTGGTACGGTTTGCCTCACAGGCTTATTTTGAGCCGCTGTTGTCAGCAGGGGTGCAGATTTATTTGTTCAATGCAGGCTTGCTACATGCCAAGATTTTGTGCGTAGATGACGATTATTGCTTGTTTGGTACCGTCAATATGGATATGCGCAGTTTTTATCTGAATATGGAGGTGAGTATGGCGATTTATAATCGTACCATGACCCAGCAAATGCTCACTTGCCAGCATGAATACCTGCAACAAAGTGAGCCATTACAGCGCGATGGGTGGCAGCAGCGTAGCTTTGGGGCAAAATTCTTGGACAACGCTATTCGCCTGTTTAGCCCACTGCTTTAAAGCTTACTCATTTAATCGTCGTTTGGGAAAGACTAGAGGGTTAACAAATAAAAGCCTACGGTTTGCACCAAGGTTTCTAGCAAAATAATCAAGAAAAAACCCAGCATAGGTGCCAAATCAAGCATGCCTGTGGCAGGTAGTACTTTGCGAAATGGCTGAATAATTGGCTCACTAAGCAGGGTGAGCAGTCCAAAAATTGCTGGCATTTTTTGGGTAAAAAGCATCACCCAGCCCCCGATAAACGAGCCAATGATGATGTACTGGCACATTCTTAAAAAATCAATCAGCAAGGTCACCGCCGCCACAAAAAACATCATGACAGGTGAAAAATGCCGCGATAGATAATCAACCATGGCTAAGTTCACCTCTGGCATATAGAATAGCCCAATATTTTGACTATTAATACGCATCATGCCAAGCACGCCCCAAATAAAAATCATCCGCAGCAAAAATAGCAACACCAAACTTGCGGTATTAATTCTGCCATCGCCAAGGGTTGGGAAAATACGTCCAAACACATCGACAATGCGTGTCATACGATAAATGGGTTTGGCAAACGCATCCTTTGCAGTAATGCCAGCAAACTGAATCATAAATCGAAAGAAAACCAGTATCATCGCCGCCGCGACGACGATATCAAACAACCCTGCCAAAAGATTAGTCATGCCCTGTTTTTATCCTTATTTGCTGCTTACACACTTGTTAACGATAAGCCGTTAACATAGTCAATTAAAATTTGCTGTTGTAGCCAATGTTGTAGCCCATGTTGTAGCCAAGTCGAGTTATTTGCCAAACGCTTGGCTGAGCTCACGCGAGCGCTGTTCACATGCTAGCATAGCATCGGCAATAATTTGATGCATTTTTTTGTCATCCATCACTTCAATTGCCGCTTGGGTAGTCCCATTGGGCGAGGTCACTTTGCGACGCAGCTCAGCTGGCGTATCATGACTGGTCAATGCCATTTGCGCTGAGCCCAATGCCGTTTGCATCGCTAAAGCCGTTGCTTGGGTTTGAGTCAGCCCCAATTTTTCACCCGTGGCAATCATATTTTCTAACATATAAAAGAAATACGCAGGCGCTGACCCTGAGATAGCGGTCACGGCGTGCAGTAGCTCTTCATCATCTACCCATAACACCAGTCCTGCCGCGGACATCACTTGCTGCGCAAGTTGTTGCTCCGCCTCGCTCACCCCGGCTGTCGCGTACAAGCCTGTGGCACCCATTTGAATCATTGCAGGGGTATTTGGCATCGCTCGCACTAGTTTGACTTGCGGCCCCAACCATTCGGCTAAACTATCGGTACCAATCCCTGCGGCAATTGAAATAACCACTTGCTCGCCCCAGCTGTCTTTGACTGGTAGTAGCACATCTTTAATGACCTGCGGTTTGACGGCGAGCACGACCACATCAGCTTTTTCGATGGCGTGCTTGGTATCATCGATATTGCTCGCATTGTAAGTATTTAACCCTTTGGCTTGAAAATCCGCTAACTTCTCGGCATCGGTTTCTACCACATGCAGTAGGCTACTTGGCTGACCTTTTGCTAATAGCCCTGCGATGAGCGCCGATGCCATATTACCGCCACCAATAAAGGCGATATTAAGAGAAGTTGTGGTTGCCATAGATGTCCTTTGTAGTCATTTTTTGTGGGGTGATGAAAGCAGTTAGAAGAAAGCAGTTAAAGGGTTCGCCCTCGCTATTATTCGCAAATAAGTCTACCATACCTACTGCAAATTTTGATGACAAATTTACAGCGTAAATTGGTGTACATGGCGCAAATTCAAGGGATTATTGGCGGTTTGATAGTCTTAATCCATGATAGCCTCAGTCCATGACAGTCTTAAATCAATGAAATTCACTCTCAAGACTGTCTGTCCAAGCCAAGTGCCACGGACAAGGCGCTTGGGTAGCCAAATTCAGCTCACTGGCATCTGCCAGCCAAACACTGGTATTCGGCAATAACAAAGCGAACCGTTTTGGTATTTGAGATGCCGTGAGCACCTTTTCTTGGTTATCATCCAGGATGACCACTTTGGCAAATTGTCGCTCCCAGCTAGGAATGTCAAATCGTTGGCACAGTTTTTTAAACGATTGATGAAAAGATTGTGACAATAATTGAAAAGACTCATTTGGCAACACGGCTCTGCTAGCAAGCGCCAATTCTAGAGATAGCCCCACAGATAATTCCTCAGATAGCCCCACATCGGCAGCCAAATTGGCTAATACCTTGTTATCTGACTTGCCATGAATCGCCTTTACATAATCGGCATCAAGGCGGTATAACGTATCGCGGTATTTTCTAATTTCAATCCCCTGCCACTGCAAAATCGCTTGCTGGTCTGTTTGCGCTGATTGTAGTAACTGCTCAATTTGTACAATCAATTGCCGAGTGGGGGCAAATTTTTGCGAGCCTTTGACCCAATGATGCAATAGGTTAAAGCGTCTGGCTTGGCTCAATGATTTTAGATTGGGGATATGCAAACATTGCTGATGACTTGTCCAGCCATTTGACCACTGACATAGCGCCAAATCTTGTTGATATTGGTCATCGACTATGCGCTGCGCTTCAGTCAGGTTTTGCTGGGTGCGGGTGATATTTTGCACTACTTTATGAAAGCGCTCATCAAGGAGCGGCAAAATCTGATTACGTAAAAAAGCGCGCTGATTAGCTACGCCAAAATTGGTAGGATCATCGACATAAGGGATATGTTGCGCCGCTACAAAGTCGCTAATCTCATCACGCGTTACCCCGAGCAGCGGACGCCATAACCAAATGGGTGTGCCAAATTCGTGTTGCACCGCAAACGCTGTCATACCTGTCAGCCCTGCCAACCCTGTGCCTTGGCATAGGTTCATCAACAAGGTTTCCACCTGATCGTTAGCGTGATGCGCCAAGGCAACAATAGCGTTTTCGCCTGCAATCTGTATGATGGCATGATAGCGGGCGGTTCTGGCTTGTTGTTCATTGACTTGTTGTGTGCCGATTTGTTGTTCATTGGCTTGTTGTGTGCTGGCTTGTTGCTCATGGCTGATTGTGCTGTCGGCCGCATAAACTTGCTGCGATTGCCAATCGATACAAACGCTGTCATAGCCGATGTGGTGCTTGTGGCAATAAGCTTCTACGAGTTGTTGCCAGTCATCACTGACTTTTTGCAATTTATGGTTGATATGAATGACATGAATCGGTAGTTGTAGCTGCTGACAGGCGAACAGTAATGCCATCGAGTCTCGCCCGCCACTGCACGCAATATAAATTTTAGTGGCAGCCTTGGGGTGCGGGTTGATATGGGTTTGATAACTTTGCTTAATCGCTTCAATGACAGGTGACATACAGACAGGTGACATAGGGATAGACGACATAGTGCTCAAGCTCATGCGGCAAGAGAAAAACCAGCGGATAAAATAATGGACGCCTCAATAAACGTCCATGGATCATTAAAATAGGTTAAATCACTGACAATTAAGCAGAGGCTTTTGGTAAGGACACTGTAGAATTAAAGCTCATCAGTTTTCCATAGCGTTGTTGCAGACGCGTTTGCTCATCAAGCTTTACCAGCACCGCTAGCTGTTGCTCAAGCGTGTCTTTAAGGTTTGTCATAGCCACATCGCTGTTAATATGCGCGCCCTCGCCTTCTGCGATGACTTCATCAATCAAGCCAAGTGATTTTAAATTTGCCGCACTGAGTTTCAACGCCTCACTGGCTTGGGGCGCTTTTTCAGCCGTTTTCCATAGAATCGATGCACAACCTTCAGGCGAAATCACAGAATAAATGCTGTTTTCTAGCATATTGATACGATCAGCGACGCCAATCGCCAGTGCGCCGCCTGACCCCCCTTCACCAATTACCGTGGCAATCACAGGCACATTTAATGATGAAAATACCGCAATACTTTGGGCAATCGCTTGGGCTTGACCACGCTCTTCTGCGCCCACGCCAGGATATGCGCCTTGCGTATCGATAAAGGTCAACACCGGCAATTTAAACCGTTCTGCCATTTGCACCAGTCTAACTACTTTGCGGTAGCCTTCTGGGTTTGCCATACCAAAATTGTATTCAATACGCTCACGGGTGCTGCGACCGCGATGTTGACCAATCAGCATGACAGGTTGGTCGTTAAACATCGCCATCCCGCCCAAAATCGCTTTGTCATCGGCATACGCGCGATCCCCTTGCAGCACATCAAATTCCGTGAACAGCTGATTGGCATAATCCAAAAATAATGGTCGTTTTGCATGACGTGCAAGCTGTACTTTTTCCCAAACACTCATTGTCGTTATTCCCTTGTTTTATTGCGACTGTTGTCATCTCAATATCGTATGACAGACCTAAGCTCTTCACTCTATTTAAAAATTTGCTTAGCTTTTCGTTTAGCTATTTACTTAGCCATTTGCTTACCCAATAGCTGGCTCGTAAGTGGTAATGGATAAGCGCATGCCCCACTTTTGCCAAATATCAATTTCATCTTGCAAATCTGATAGCACAAGACTTGCGTTATCATCGGCTAAATTTACCGAAACGTCCCAAGTATGGTTATCTTTAGCCGCTAGGTGAATCGGTAGCGTATCGTGTTTGCTACGGCTGTGATGCACCAGTACCGCTAGGCGTAAAATCAAAGTTAAATACACCAGATTGTCACCACCGACCATTTTGACTTCATCAAAACTATCAGGTTTTAATTTACGGCGATGGTGCATCACGAGCTGCGACAAGCGTGTTTTATCGACTTGTGAAAAACCGTCAATATCCGAATTTTCTAGCAAATAGGCACTGTGCCTGTGATAGCTACTATGGCTGATGGCAAGACCAATTTCATATAGATAGGCACCACGGCGAAGTAAATCCGCGTCTTCTTCATCAAGCCCCAAACGATTTCTCACTTGGTCAAACAACTGCTGGGCGGTACGTACCACACGTTTTGCTTGTTTTCTATCAACCGAATAACGCGTCATCAAGGCTTGTACACTGCGATCACGGACATCTTCACTGGCAAAACGCCCAAGCATATCGTACATGACACCTTCACGCAGTGCACCATCTGAATAAGAGATGGTATCAATGCCCAAAACATTCATCGCTGCCAACAGCACCGCGACACCTGCCGGCAACACTACTTTACGGGTGTCTTTAATATCGGCAAAATCAATATTGTCGATATGTTTTGCTTTAATCAGTAATTTTTGGATTTCTTTGACACCGCTGTAGGTCACACGAGCATTTTCATCGGCAAGTCCAAGTTGCAGCAAAATTTGATTGACCGCTTTAATCGTGCCACTTGAGCCCGTGACACTATCCCAACCCGTTTTTTGATATAATCGGCTAATACCAAGCACTTCTTTTCTCGCCGCAGCAATCGCTTTTTCAAACGCTTTTTCGGTGATAGCGCCGTCAGTAAAATAGGATTTGGTAAAGGCAACACAGCCCATCTGTAGGCTTTCAGTCAAAATCGGGTCAAAGCCTTTGCCAATAATAAACTCCGTCGAGCCTCCCCCAATATCAATCACCAAACGTTTATCGGTACTGGCATTGGTATGAGAAACACCCAAATAAATTAGACGCGCTTCTTCTCGCCCCGCAATGACTTCTAAGGGTTTGGGTAAAATTAAATTGGCTTGTCGAATAAATTCATCCGCATTCTTGGCTTGGCGCAGGGCATTGGTAGCCACAATCCGTAACCGCTGTGGTGAGACAGCGTCTAGTCGTCCGACAAAACGGGTCAAACAATCCAGCCCGCGTTTTTGTGCCTCAAGCGATAAATAGTTGTTTTCATCAAGTCCAGCGGCAAGCTGCACTTTTTCTGACATTGATGCTAATTTGCGTACTTCTCCATGGTCCAACCGTGCGATGGCAAGATGAAAGCTATTTGAGCCAATATCAATGGCGGCCATAAGTTCGTTGTTAGCAAGTAAGTCAGGCATATTTCACTTAGTGTCGGTTAAAGTCAATAATTCGATTAGACACCATTTTACGCATTTTCACCCCTGAGTAAAAGCCATTTTATTGCGACTGCAACTTTTGCCTCCCCCCATGCCTGTCCATCAGTGAAAAAAATTGACTTTAATATTTTCTAAAAACTTCTATCGTTACAATCGTTTAGATACGATTAGTTAGATGCCATTAATGTTTCTTATCATAACTATCAAAACAATTAACCATAGCGATACCCTGTTTTGGGGTTGTGTTATGCTAAGATGACCCTATCATAATAATCACTATAAATTAATTTGCCGTTGGGTGTCTGTTTAATAGATTTCATTATCCTATCATTGTTTCTATCACTGTTTGATTGTATCCAATATTAAGATTTTTTTATTAGGCAAAAACAAGCACTGGGCAAGAACAAGTGTTTGGATTATCAGTTAAGTATGATCCAAACCCTAACAGTTAACAACATCAACACGTAAACACGTAGGAGTTACTATGTCTTCAGTTATTCATGCCGATGAAGGTACTTTTGAAAAAGCAGTACTACAATCAGATACCCCAGTATTGGTCGATTTTTGGGCAACTTGGTGCGGTCCATGTAAAGCCATCGCCCCTGTATTAGACGAGCTTTCTTCAGAATATGAAGGTAAAGCGCGAATCGTTAAGATCGACGTTGACCAAAATCCAAACTTAGCCGCACAATATGGTATCCGTAGCATCCCTACCTTATTTGTGTTTAAAAACGGTGAAAAAGTGGATGCCACTATGGGTATGCAACCAAAAGCGCAATTGACTGCCCTTATCAACAAACACTTATAATCGCTAGGGTAAGAATCACTAGCGTAGGTTAAATTAAAGGGTTACATTGGTAATGGTGTCTTTTTTGATAGTTACCAATGATATTCGCCGCGATTTTGATACTTGTGAGTAAAAAAATCGCGGTTTTTTATGTCGATACATTGACAAATGAATATGTCAAGTCGTATAGTGTGTTTCACAAAATAACTATCTTATCGATATGCTTAACGTCACGTTAGCAGGCATTTACTATTATTTGGTTTAGTTGGTATTGTCTGTGTGCAACGCTTAGTTAATCATTTCAAACGTTTCTAGTTTTTCTCTTTACATTCTCTTCACCCCTACTGTCTTAAAACGATGCAGCGCCTTTACTCGACTCACGTTTTGAGGTGGTTCAAAATTAGTTATTGATGATTTACCTATGAATTTGACTGAACTCAAAAAAAAATCGATTGCTGAATTGTTGTTGATTAGCGAGCAAATGGGTCTAGAAAACATGGCCCGTAGTCGCAAACAAGATATCATTTTTGCTATTTTAAAAACCCATGCCCGAAACGGTGAAGCTATCTATGGGGATGGCGTGCTTGAGATTTTACCCGATGGCTTTGGTTTTTTACGATCGTCGGAAGGCTCTTATCTAGCAGGTCCCGATGATATCTATGTGAGTCCGAGCCAAATTCGACGATTCAATCTCAAGACGGGTGACTCCATCGCAGGGACGATTCGCCCACCCAAGGATTCTGAGCGCTATTTTGCCCTATTAAAAGTCAACGAAATCAACTTCGACACCCCAGACCGCTCTCGCCACAAGCTCATTTTTGAAAACTTAACCCCTCTTTTTCCCACCCAGCAGCTTCGCTTAGAACTTGGTAATGGTACCACAGAAGACTTAACGGGTCGTATCATTGACTTGATTGCCCCGATTGGTAAAGGTCAACGCTCAATTATTGTCGCCCCACCAAAAGCGGGTAAAACTGTACTGCTACAATCTATCGCGCAATCCATCACCAAAAATAACCCAGAATGTTATTTGATAGTGTTACTCATTGATGAGCGTCCTGAAGAAGTGACCGAGATGCAGCGCACAGTGCGTGGTGAAGTGGTCGCATCGACCTTTGATGAGCCGCCAGCCCGTCACGTACAAGTTGCCGAAATGGTGATTGAAAAAGCCAAACGCTTGGTTGAGCACAAACAAGACGTGGTGATTTTACTTGACTCCATAACACGCCTTGCCCGCGCCTATAATACGGTTTTGCCTTCATCTGGCAAAGTACTAACGGGTGGGGTGGATGCCAATGCCTTAGAACGCCCAAAACGCTTTTTTGGTGCCGCGCGTAATGTCGAAGAAGGCGGTAGCTTGACCATTATTTCAACCGCTTTGATTGACACAGGCAGTACCATGGATAAGGTGATTTATGAGGAGTTTAAGGGGACAGGTAACCAAGAAATTACCCTTGAGCGTGACATTGCCGAAAAACGGGTATTCCCTGCCATCAATATCAAAAAATCGGGCACTCGCCGTGAAGAGCGGTTGATGGATGAAGCGATGCTACGTAAAGTCTGGATTCTGCGCAAACTGCTACACCCCATGGATGAACTACAAGCCACTGAGTTTTTGCTAGAAAAACTTAAAGACTCAAAAACCAATGATGAATTCTTTGAGCAAATGACGCGTAAAGATAAATCTTAATTGTATTAACTAATAATCACGCTAACTTAGCTGACTTATAAAAATAAAAAAGCTCAACCTGGTGTTGAGCTTTTTGTTGGCACCTTTTTTATTGGCGTGCTTTGGGCTTAACTCGCACTGCTACTTAAATTGCACCACTAAAAGTATCGCATTGGTTGATATCACCCGATTTTAGACCGCGTGAAAACCACGTCATACGTTGTTGGCTAGTGCCATGGGTAAAACTATCAGGCACCGCTGCTCGACCACTGGCTTGGGCCAAACGGTCATCACCGATTTGCTCCGCCGCATTAATCGCTTCTTCAATATCGCCTTGCTCTAAGAATTGAACACGTTGTTGGTTACGGTTTGCCCAAACACCGGCAAAACAGTCCGCTTGTAGCTCTTGACGCACTGATAAATTGTTGGCTTGTGCTTCAGTGGCACGGCGACTGGCTTCATCTACTTTTTGGCTAATACCTAACTGATTTTGTACATGGTGACCCACCTCGTGAGCAATCACATAAGCCTGTGCAAAGTCACCTGCTTTACCTTGGTTTTGTGCATCACCTGAGCCATTTTGGTCACCTGTGATACCCAATTTTTGGCGCATTTCTTGGAAAAAACTGGTATCAAGATAGACGCGTTGGTCGGCAGGACAATAGAAAGGACCTGTGGCTGAAGAAGCGTTACCACAACCCGAACGTACCATACCATTAAATAATACTAATTTAGGCTGCTGGTATTGCATATTGTTTTCACTAAAAATTTGACCCCACACTTCTTCTGTGTCTTTTAACACCACTGAGGCGAATTTTTGGTCGCGATCAGCCGTTTGCTGGTCAAGGGTTTGTTGACCACCACTATTTCCACCGGTAATTGCAGAACCTGTTTGCATGGCAGTCATGGGATTCATACCAAACACCAGCCACAAAATCAAACCAATGATAATACTACCGATACCGCCACCCACGGCTTTACCACCGCTGACCAATACATTCGAACTACCACTACGATCTTCCCACTTCATACCAATACCTCCTTAAATACTGTCTTACTTTTATAATATGCTTATACAATATGCTTATTTTGGCATTGTAGCATTTTGCCTAAAATTTACTGTGTGAAATCGTAGTTTTATACAGATTTTTGACAATAAACCCTAACAATATACCACTAATGTAACTTACTATTACGTATCTAAAATCTGCGAAACCTGATTAAAATTAACCATTTATTGCGATAAAAAATTATTTTTTAGGTATTATTTAATCCAGTACTGCAAATAGAAAAAATTTTGTAAATTTACAAAAATAAAGATATCCTTCATAGATTTTTATGCGTATAATACGTCATTTTCTGCGAAAAGCTAAAAAAAGATATCTTTTTCGTACGATATTAATAAGCCTAAAAAGTTGTATTTGTGATTACGGTGTTATTTTGTTACAACCTTTTATCAGATTTATTATATTTTTTTATACGAAAGTTATTTTATCTTGACTAAGTTTCAGCTACAATATTGCCAGTTTCATGTCCCGTGTGTCTTTAATTCTAAATAAACGCTTTATTTAGAGTATCGTCGAGTGAATACGGGGTTATTTTCTTTAGGAGAACACGTAATGAACGTTAAATTAATCGCTGTATCAAGTTTAGTTGCTGCATCTTTAGCTATGACTGCATGTAGCAAAAAAGAAGAAGCTGCACCAGTTGTTGCATCTACTACTGCTTCAACTACAGTTGCTTCATCAACTACTACTACCACTGTTGAAGCTTCTGCACCAGCAGTAACTGCATCTGCTGCAACTGTTAACGCTTCTACTGTTGTAGTAGAAACTGCATCTGCTGCTGCACCAGCTTCAGCTGCTGCTGACGCTGCCAACCAAGTTGCTGACGCTGCCGCTTCTGCTGCTGCAACTGTTGCTGACGCTTCTGCATCTGCTGCAAAATAATCAGTTTTTTAAACTGAACAAAAAGGAAACCCGAGCGGTTTCCTTTTTTTATGGTTAAAGATTTTGTGTGGCATAAAATTTTTAACATTATTTAGATATTAAAAAATTTAGACACTAAAAAAGTGGGTCATTGCCCACTTTCTTAGCTCCATGGCTTTGCTAGCCAGCTGATTTTTTTACCTAAGTGGCTTTTTAGCTGGATGATTTTATTGTTTGACAGGGGTAGCTGGCATAAACTGCGCTTGGTTGACGTCAGTGCCATTGGCTTGATGCTGCGTTTTTAGTGATTTTGCCACTTCAGGCGGCATATAATTCTCATCATGCTTTGCTAGTACCTCGCTTGCTACAAAGGTATTGCCTTCAAGCGAACCTGTGGCGACCACGCCCGAACCTTCGGCGAATAAGTCTGGCAAGATGCCTTTATAAGATACCGGTACGGTGGATTTAAAATCGGTGATTTTAAATTTGACATTGAGCGGGTCTGTGCTATCTCGCTCGACACTACCACGCACGACCATGCCTCCTGCTCGGATACGGGTATCTTCAGGTGCCTTGCCTTGACTAATGGCTGTGGGGTCAAAATAATAGTCGGTTTGTTGTCCTACCGCATAAATTACAAGGACGACGGCAATGATTGCGCCAAATAAGGTTGCCATCACCCACATTAATTTTTTTTGTCGTACTTTATTCATCGCTTTTTTTCATCTCACTTTTGATGAACCAAACCCTATGGGGCTACTTGTCTATTATAACACTGATTAGGGCGATAAATACTATTATCCGCTGCCCTTAGCGGTACGCTGATGACGCTGTTGTTGGCGCGCCTGCTGGGTAGTGATATCTCGGTAGGTCGCTTTACGCTGACTACGACTAAAAAAGACAAGCGCGACAATGCCTAGTAAAGTCAGTAGCCAAGTCGACCACACATAGCTACCATGCCCACCCATAGCAATAAACTCGGCAAAATTATGAAAATACGGGCTCATTGGTTACCTCAAGTTTGGCTAATAGGTTGAAGTTATAGGATTAAAGCTACAGGTTATAGATTTAAAAGGCGACACTTTAGCTAGGATAAGCTTAGCAATAATACTTTAACGATATAGCCGTTTGCACTCATCAATCACCCACTGTTTGCTACTTTCACGTTGCAAAATCAAGGTATTGGTACGATAGATGGTAAGCGCAGCCACCAAAAAATAACTGCCTAACATCATCAGTAACAACGGAATATACATATCAGGCGGCATTTTTGGACGCTCAGTTACGGTAAATGTCGAGCCTTGGTGTAGGGTGTTCCACCAGTTGACAGAATATTTGATAATCGGCAAATTAACCGCACCGACAATCGATAAAATCGCCGCTGCTTTACCACGACTGGCAGTATGCTCAAATGCGGCAAATAGTGCCATTACGCCTGCGTACAAAAACGCCAAAATCAGCATAGAAGTGAGACGCGCATCCCATACCCAGTATGTGCCCCAGGTAGGTTTTGCCCAAATCGAGCCTGTGAGTAGACTTAACACACAAAGAATAAAGCCAATCGGCGCAATCGCTTGGGCGACCAAATTGGCGGTTTTAATTTTCCACACCAAAAAAATCACCCCCAAAATTGCCATGCCCAAATAAATTGACATGGCTAGACTGGCAGTGGGGACATGGATAAAGATAATGCGATAGCTATTGCCTTGCAAATAGTCGGGTGGCGCAAACGCTAATCCCCAAACGGCACCCACCGCCAATAGCAGCGCAGCAATGACAGCTAAGTATCTCACCCAAGGTGCAAAAATACGATAAAACTCTTTGGTGCCAACAGTTTTAAGAAACCCTTGCCAAAGGCGAGAAAAAAAGCCAGTTTTGCCAACGTTTGGGGTAATTTCTGCCATGGAATGCGCCTTGCTTTTTTTTCTAAAATGAATGTAAGCCATCAACAATAAGATATTTGTTCGCTTATTTTACTGGTATTTGGGGATTTTTTCATCTAAAAATCATCAGCTTAACCAAGCCAGTTTTAATGAAAATGCAATCACAAAAGGCGTGACGATGACTGCCAAAATACTGCCCGCCAGTAATAGTGCTAAAATCGGATAACCGTTAAGCCCCATGGCAAATTGCCCCACTGCCCCCGTGGCAAAAATCAGCACAGGGAGCTGCATCGGTAACGAAATCAATGGCACTAACACCGCGCCGTTTTTTAGCGATAATGTCAAGCTACTGGCAATCGCTGATAAGCACAACAAAATCGGACTACCCACCAAAATCGAAGCACTCAGGGCAATCGCTGCTTGGCTGGTCAAGCCAAAAAGCGGCATCGCCAAAAATGCGAGCAGACACACCATTCCCGCACTGGTCAGCCAATGCACGATGAGCCGTACTAACACCCAAGTGGGAATCGAGGCGCGAGCGACAACCAATTGCGCCAGTGTACCGTTATCGAGGGCTGGGCGAAATAAGTTTTCCATACCCATAATCAGCGACAATAACGCTGCAATCCATACCGCAGGCACGCCCAGTTGCTGCAATAATTTTGGCTCGGTGCCCATCGCTAGCGGAAATAAAGTGATGATAATTAAAAACAACACCAGTGGATATAACCACTGCACTTTGTTTTGTTGCTTGATTTGCCATTCACGTTGCCACAGGGCAGAAAAATTAATCATTGCAGTTGCCCCTAAACCATATACAAGGTTAAATCTAATTGCTTGTTGGCGACGGCGACAGTTTGGTGACTGGTCATGAGCACTGCCCCGCCGCGCTGAACGAATGTCTGCATCAAATGTTCAATTTTGGCAATCATATTGACATCAAGCGCGGTCAGCGGCTCATCAAGTAGCCAGCAAGGAAATTGCGCTACATACTCCAGTGCAAACAGCAAGCGTGCCAAACCCACGCGGCGCGTCTGCCCTGCCGAGAGTTGATAACAGTTGATTTTCTCATAACCTGCTAACCCAACCCAATCGAGTGCTTGCTCAAGGGCATCTGCGCTTGGTTTGATGCCATACAAGGCTAATAAAAATCGCAAATTTTGCTCAACGGTGAGTTGCAAATGAATACCCAATTGGTGCGCTACATAAAATGGCTGCACGGGTAATCCTGCTTTGCCCTGCCAGCTGATATCACCGGTCAACACAGGAATCAACCCTGCAAGCTGCATCAAAAATGTGGTTTTGCCGGTGCCATTTTCACCCACCAAATGACAAATATCGCCACGGTTTAGCACCAAATTCACCGCTTCACAAAGCGGAAATTCGCCACGTTGTATGGTGACATTGTGACAGTTTAGCAGCGAACTGGTCGCCGAGATAGGCATAGCAGTGGGTGTTGGATTTGGCATAGCATTGGTTAAAATTTGCAAGTCATTAAATAGATAACAGATTAAATTGATAAATCATGGCCTCATACCCATTGTATAGATAATTGGCTAAAGTTGTGTAGAAAGCTTATTATATACTAACTTGCGACGGGTCTTTGCAATTATCCCTATAAAGCTTGGTAGTAGCGTCAAAGTTTTGCCAACCTGTTTGTTAACTTTTTTGTTTTTTAACTGTTCTGCTTTTCGTTTTTCTTTCTATTTTTAGCTATTTTTTCTTGGGTAAGTGAAATCAATGTCCAAAAATCCGAAGCGTTTATGGCAACGCCTAAAACTGTTGTTTACTGCTGAAAAATCAGCGCCAACGCCTGTAGCCGATAAAACAACTGACCCTAGTCAGTGTGCTGAGACAAACGAGCATAGCGATGCTACTAGCTATCAGCCTTTTGTCAAAAATAAAGTCAATCCGGCGTTTGATGAACATAGCCATTTACAAGATGAATCGCTTTTAGCCAGTGAGTCGCCTGAGTCAGATGACGAATTAGCACTACAACCGATTACCCCCGATGATATAGAGCATATCTTAGCCAGTATGGGTTATCAATTTATGTATCATCCTGCCAGCGATCAAGATGAGCAAAGCATTCATCATTATACGATGCAAGTGTCAGATAAAGAGCGGCATTGGGGTTGTATGATTCGTTTTTTTAGTGAGCAGCAATTGATTGCGGTGTACAGTGTTTATCCCACTGCGATTGCTGAAGCCAATCGCCCCGAGATGCTCGCCATGCTGGCTTATCTGAATTATGATTTGATGATTGGCAATTTGGAAATGGATGTGATGGACGGCGAGCTGCGCTTTAAGACGTCGCTTGATTTGGAAGTGACGGGGGTGAGCGAGTTGATTATGAGTTATTTGCTACAGAGTAATTTCTCGTTGTTTTCACGGCTGTATGACACCATTAGCGAGATGATTGAGCAGCCGCACACTACGCATGATTTGCAAGATGCTGTAGACAAGCTGATTGACTCTCAGCAGTCGCGCAATTTTTTCTTAGCGTCTGATGCCATTCAATAATAAGTGGCCAACATAAAAAAAGGCGATGACATCCATTCATCGCCTTTTTTATGACATAGTAAAAGCTGCTACAACATGGCAGCGACTTCCGCACCTTCGCGAATGGCACGTTTGGCGTCCAATTCGCCTGCCAATCTTGCCCCACCAATCAAGTGATATTGCGCTGTCAAGTCATCACCCACCGTAGGCATTAAGTGATTGACCGATTCTTGCCCTGCGCAGATAACGATACTATCAACGCGCAATAATTGGCTATGACCGTCTGGGTTAGTAATCCAAATGCCTTCATTGGTAATTTTCTCATAGCCAATGCCGCTCACCTGTTTGACGCCATGCTTGTTAATATGAGCACGGTGCACCCAGCCTGAGGTTTTATTGAGACCTGCGCCCAAGCGACCTTTTTTACGCTGCATCAAATACACTTCACGGGTCGGGGTAATGGGCTCTGGTTTTACCAGTCCACCTTCAGTTTCATAGTGTGGGTTGGTGTCTACACCCCACTCACGTTTCCATGAGGCTACGCTTTGCGGATGGGGTTGATAAATCACCTTGCCTTGCGCATCTTTTTCAAACGGTTTAACATGGGTGGAGGTCAAATATTCGCTAACATCAAAGCCAATACCGCCTGCACCAATCACCGCGACTCGCTTACCTGCAACTTTTTGACCCGATAGCAATTCGGCATAGCTCATCACTTGCGGTAAATCCACCCCTTCAAAGTCAAGCGCCCGTGGCACAACGCCTGTGGCAATAATCACATCATCAAACTGACCTGACTCTAGTTCCTCTTTGCTTACTTTATGATTCAGTTTGAGCTCAATGTCTAAACTGTCCACCAAATTGGTAAAATAGCGGATGGTCTCAAAGAACTCTTCTTTACCTGGAATCACTTTGGCATAGTTAAACTGTCCGCCGATTTTATCCTGTGCTTCAAACAAGGTGACCTGATGACCGCGTTTGGCGGCGACCGTCGCCGCTGATAAGCCTGCCATGCCTGCGCCCACTACGGCAATTTTTTTGGCTTTTTTGGCAGGTTTATACACCAGTTCAGTTTCATAACAAGCTTGGGGATTGACCAGACAGGTTGAGCGTTTATTTTCAAATGTATGATCTAGACAGGCTTGGTTACAGCCGATACAGGTATTAATTAAGTCAGTTTGTCCTAAACTGGCTTTTGCCACCCAGTCTGGGTCTGCCAAGAACGGACGCGCCATTTGCACCAAGTCAGCTTGGTTCTCTGCTAGCAGCTGCTCGGCAGTCTCTGGCATATTGACACGGTTGGCAGCAATCACAGGAATAGTCACGTGGCGTTTGACTTCAGCAATCACATCGGCAAACGCTGCGCGTGGCACTGACGTGACGATGGTCGGGATACGCGCCTCATGCCAGCCAATGCCCGTATTTATTATAGTCACGCCGGCTTTTTCGATGGCTTTGGCGATGGTAATAACTTCATCCATGGTGTTGCCATCGGGCACCAAGTCAATCATCGACAAACGGAAGGTGATGATAAACGCTTCTCCCACCGCCTCGCGTACCGCTTTGATAACTTCAAGCGCAAAACGCATACGGTTTTCTAGACTGCCACCCCATTGGTCGGTACGCTGATTGACGTGATTGCTTAAAAACTGATTGAGCAAATAGCCTTCTGAACCCATGATTTCGACACCATCATAGCCCGCCATTTGTGCAAGTTTGGCAGTTTTGGCATAGTCTTTGATAGTCGCCAAAATATTTTTTTCACTCATTTGACGAGGTTTGAAGGGTGAAATAGGCGACTTGATGGCACTGGCTGATACCGCCAATGGATGATAACCATAGCGACCGCTGTGCAGAATTTGCAGGATGATTTTGCAGTCATATTGGTGCACAGCTTTGGTGACTTTACGATGATTGACTACATCGCCTTTGTGATTGAGCGTCCCGCCTGCCGGCACTAACCAACCTTCATGATTGGGCGAGATACCGCCCGTGATCATCATGCCAACACCCCCTTTGGCACGCTCGGCAAAATAAGCGGCTAGCTTTGGATAGTTAAAGAACCGATCTTCAAGCCCTGTGTGCATCGAGCCCATCACAATACGATTTTTAAGCTTGGTAAATCCTAAATCCAGGGGTTCAAAAATATGCGGATAATGGGTGTTATGAGTAGATATCTGGCTGTTATTTGACATAAATAATCCTTGGCAGTAATTTCCTTTCACTATTTGGTCACATTAAGGAACTAATCTTGTCACTTTGTCAAAGAGCTCGTTTTCATAATCAATTCGTCAATGTGGGAATTCGTCAATTTGGTCACGCGATGTAGCTGTATCAACATAAGCATACATCAAACCAAAAATAGGTCAACCTATTATAAATAGTCATCTTTGAAAGCATAAGGCAAATTTTGTCCCGATGAGTCTACAAAAAAATCATGCTTATTTTTGCGACAATGTTAATATCACGCTAGGATAAAAGTACAACAGGAGGGAAATTACTGTGAAGAAAATGATTGTTAGCACGTCCACGTCATGTCTAGGCGACCTTGGCATTCCAGAAAATGTCAAAATGTTGCCGATGAATATCCATATGGGCGGTGCCAATTATCTAGATGGTGAAACCATTAGTTTAGACCAAATGCAGCGCGCGTTGTTAGACAATCCCTCATTAAATGTTACAACGTCTGCCCCCACTGAAAATCAGCTCATTGAATTTTTTTATCAACTCATCAAAGAAGACGTGCAAGAAGTTTTAATCATCTGTTTGTCCTCTTCTTTAAGCCAAACCTACAACAACTTGCTCAATATCAGCTCGATGTTTAGTCATCGCATGAAAATTTATATCTATGATTCACGCACGATTTCACATGGCGAAGCAGTAATGGTGTTGGAAGCTTCAAAATTATTGAATCAGGGCGCTACCATGCCAGAAATCATCACGCAAATCACTGCACTGCGCCAAAAAATGACGATTTATATGACCGTGGATAATCTTAAGACCATGATACGTACCAAACGTATTTCTGCCCCCGCGGGTTTCTTCGCCAATCTTTTTGATATAAAGCCCATCGTCTATTTAGATGACTCTGGTAGAATTATACCCTTTGAAAAAGTTCGCAGTTTTGACAAATGTATTCTCCGTCTTGCTGAAATTGTGGTAGATGAGGTCAAAGGTAAAAAAGGTCAAATGTACCTAATGAGTGGTCAATTAAACCCTTACATTAAACCACTTACCATGCACTTAGCTCAGCGTGGTTATGCAGATTTACCTGTTATGCCGATTGCAAGTGTATCGCTCGCCAACATTGGGGTTTTTGCTTTAGGCGTTATATTTATTGAAGACTAAATCTAGGCTGTGTTGCTAGCACGCAATCTAACAGTCGATTTTATTGTCATAATTTTAAAATTTAGCAAAAACTAGACGGATATATAGGATTTCGTCAAAATCCTTGTTATGATAAAGGCGTTTATTTGTTAACTACAAGGATGTCGTTATGCCAAACTTCCATACAGGGCTGGAAAAGAATCCTGCCAACTATACCCCGCTTACTCCCATTGATTTTATTGAGCGTACTGCTAGCATCTATCCCGATCAAACGGCGATTGTGTATAAAGATTATGAGCACAATGACCTGCGTCAAAGTTGGGGCGAAACCTATAATCGCTGTCGCAAAATGTCGGATGCCCTAAAAAAACTGGGCATCGATAAAGATGATACTGTTGCAGTGCTACTGCACAATACCCCACCCATGGTTGAAGTCGCGTTTGGCGTACCGATGTCTGGTGGTGTGCTATGTACTTTAAATACCCGTTTGGACATCAATGCCTTGGTCTTTTGCCTGCAGCACAGTGAGGCTAAAGTATTGATTGTCGATACTGAATTTGAACAGCATATTGCGCTGGTTCAAGAGTCATTTCCTAACTTAATTATCATTCATGCCACCGACCCTGCCGTCACGCCCACTGAACAGTTTGGCAACATGACCTATGAAGAATTCATCGCCTCAGGAACTGACTTAGACAACTGGGAAAAACCAACTGATGAATGGGATGCTATCGCGCTCAACTACACATCAGGTACCACAGGCATCCCAAAAGGCGTGGTGTATCACCATCGCGGTGCCACCTTAAATGCCGTCTCTAATATTTTAGATTGGGATATGCCAAAGCACCCTGTGTATTTATGGACGCTCCCCTTGTTCCACTGTAATGGCTGGAGCTTTCCTTGGAGCATTGGCGAGCGTGCGGGTACCAATGTGTGCTTGCGCAAAATTGATGCCGATTTGATTTTACGTTTAATTGCCGATGAAAAGGTCACCCACTATAGCGCAGCGCCTATCGTGCACAACATGATTGCCAATGGTAATGAAGCGCTGAAAAAAGCTATCAAACATGAAGTACGTTGTAATGTCGCAGGCGCGCCACCGCCTGAGTCTTTGCTTGCCAAAATGGAAGAAATGGGCTTTAAAATCACGCATGTATACGGTTTGACAGAAGTCTATGGTCCCGTCACCTTATGTGTCGAGCGCCCAGAATGGGATGATTTGACTGTCAGTGAACGCGCGCAAAAAAAATCCCGCCAAGGCATGAACTCACATCTGCTAGCGGGGTTCGATGTATTCAAACAAGGCACCACTACCCCAGTTGCAGCCGATGGTAGTGAAATTGGTGAGCTTGCTATCCGCGGCAATATGGTGATGAAAGGCTATCTAAAAAACCGCAAAGCCACCGCAGAAGCCTTTGACGGTGGCTGGTTTAAGACCGGTGACTTGGGCGTCAAATACCCAGATGGGTACATCAAAATTATGGATCGGCTCAAAGACATCATCATCTCGGGCGGCGAGAATATCTCAAGTATCGAAGTGGAAAACATACTGTATCGTATGCCAGAAGTGGAAAGCTGTGGGGTGGTTGCTGCTCCCCATGACAAATGGGGTGAAGTACCGGTAGCCTTTATTGAAATCCGCGAAGGCTTGACGCTAGATCGGGAAGACATCATTGCCCATTGCCGTCAACATTTGGCAGGTTTCCAAGTGCCCAAACATATTATTTTTGCGCAAATTCCAAAAACCTCGACAGGTAAAGTGCAGAAATTTGAGCTACGTCAAGCGGCGCGCTCACTGGCGCACGAAGAAGCAAAAATCACTCACCATCATCCGCAAAGCTATTTGGCAGCGACAGCCGACTCAAATCCGAGCACTGCCATACCTAGCTCTGCCATACCCAGCTCTGCCATACATAGTAACACCCAAACCCTATCCAATGATTCACCAGAAGATGCGGCGCACTAAGCCTCAATATTGGCGACTCGTATTTCATATCCTCACTTTGTTAGTGGGGATTTTTGTTACAACCTATAGCTTGAAAACACCCAAAAAACACCCATTTATATAGAGATTTTCTCATGTTATTTTTAATTAATTTTTAACAATCATAAGCGACAATATATGTCGTATATCGGTGATTTAGCCCTATAATTTTTCGTATATTTTGTTATTATAGCCTTATCAATTCACTTCTTTTTTAACTTATCCCTACTTTTAAATTTTTCCCGTTTTTATCAACCTTTTTTATAACAAGGAGTCCTTATGGACGACAATAAAGCCAAAGCTTTAACTGCCGCTTTATCACAAATTGAAAAACAATTTGGTAAAAATACCATCATGCGCTTGGGTGATGAGTCAGCAAAAATCAACGTGGATGTAGTCTCCACAGGCTCATTGGGTTTGGATATTGCATTGGGCATTGGCGGTTTGCCAAAGGGTCGTATCGTCGAAATTTATGGTCCTGAAAGTTCGGGTAAAACCACTTTAACCTTGCAAGCAATCGCCCAATGTCAAAAGCAAGGCGGCACCTGTGCTTTTATCGATGCTGAGCATGCACTAGATCCTATTTATGCCAAAAAATTGGGCGTTGATGTCGACGCTTTACTTGTCACGCAGCCTGACAACGGTGAACAAGCGCTTGAAATCACCGATATGCTAGTGCGCTCAGGTGCGGTGGATATGATTGTTGTTGACTCGGTCGCTGCCCTTACCCCACGCGCAGAGATTGAAGGCGAAATGGGCGATAGCCACATGGGTCTGCAAGCGCGCTTGATGAGCCAAGCGCTACGTAAAATCACCGGTAACGCCAAACGCTCTAACTGTATGGTGGTATTCATTAACCAAATTCGTATGAAAATCGGTGTCATGTTTGGCTCGCCAGAAACCACAACGGGTGGTAACGCCCTTAAATTCTATGCGTCGGTTCGCTTGGATATTCGTCGTATTGGTGCGGTCAAAGAGGGTGAAAACATCGTCGGTTCTGAGACCCGCGTTAAAGTCATCAAAAATAAACTGGCGCCGCCGTTTCGCCAAGCAGAATTTGACATCATGTATGGGACAGGTACCAATCATCTAGGTGAAGTGGTTGACTTGGGCGTCGATATTGATGCGGTCAAAAAATCGGGCGCTTGGTACAGCTACAATGACAGTAAAATTGGTCAAGGTAAAGCCAACGCTATTAGATTCTTGGAAGAAAATCCACAAATCGCCCAAGAAATTGAAGCCAAAGTGCGCGCTGCTAAGCTTGGTAATGTCGAACCTGTGCCAGAAGAAGCGCATGACGTTGAACCCCCTGAGTTTGTCGAAGGTATGCAATAACTACCTAGCTAACCAAAACCCTAGTTTTTACTGGGGTTTTTGTTTTTATACCGTTCAACTTGTTCCCCAGCCTGTTAGCTTTTTTTAGTCACGGTTAAAACCGCTATGCCAGATCCTAAATCCTTGTTAGAAACTATCGAAAATCAGTTAATGACTGATGAACAACGCCAAGCTTACCATGACAAGCTTAAAGCCGAGAGCTACATGCGTTGGCTCGCGTTTTATTATCTTGGGCGGCGTGAGCAGTCTAAAAAAGAGCTGCGGGATAAACTGTTGGCAAAAGGATGTGATGAGGCGGCTATCGAAGCGCTTTTGAGCGAATTTGAAGCAGAAGGCTATCAAAGCGATGAGCGTATGACATCGGCATTAATCAAAGAAGGTATCGGCAAGCAGCATGGTACCCAGCGGATTTTTCAAACGTTAAAAAAACACGGCTTAACCACCGTCCGTTCGGTCAGTGCGATTAATGCATGGATTGAGATGCACAATGATTTTTTTGAGGATTTATTACTCAATGATATCGAATCAGATATGGCGGATGACGACACAAATGAGGCCTATGAAGTGGATTGGCTTGCCCAAGCGGTGGCAGCACGGGTAAGAAAATACGGTGATGCCATCCCGACGGAGCCTAAAGAAAAAGCCCGTCAACTGCGATTTTTGCAATATCGGGGCTTTGCTGCCGATGTGTGTTTTGATGCCTTAAAGTATGACTTAACCACTCTAGCTAATCGCTAGCGCCACGGCTATTTTTTTACCGCCAATTGGTCAAAAATTGCGCCATCTTTAAAAAACTTACTCATGATCTCATCCCAACTACCAAAAACTTGATTTGGCTCAAACGTGGCAATTGCAGGAAATTGGCTTTGGTATTTTGCCAAAGTCGCCGCATTCACAGGGCGCAAATAATTCTTGGCCATAATCTCTTGGGCAGGCGTATCCCACAAACCTTTTAAATAGGCTTTTGCCAATTCAGTCGTACCTTTTTGCTCGGTAACGGCATTCACCACAGCGACAGGGTTAGTAATCTTGACCGAATAACTGGGATAAATAATCTGTAAGTTTTTATCGGCAAATTCTTTTTTGGTGATTTGTGCTTCATTCTCTGTGGTAATCAGCACATCACCGATTTCTCGTTGTAAAAAGCTTGTTGTCGCTGCCCTTGCGCCACTGTCATACACTGCCACATTGCTCAAAATTTGCTTCACTAGCGTTTTGGTCTTGGCTTCGTCATTATTGAAGTGGTGTAAGCCATATCCATACGCTCCCAAGAAACCATATCGCGCTGTACCACTGGTTTTTGGATTGGCAATCACGATACTGACACCAGGTTTTGCCAAGTCATTCCAGTCTTTGATTTGCTTGGGGTTGTTGTTACGAACTAGTAGTACCATGGTGCTGGTATAAGGTACCGCGTTATTGGGAAACGCTTGTTGCCAGTTTTTATCCACCAAGCCTTTTTTTACCAGCAGTTCTACATCTGAGGTTTGGTTCATGGTCACCACATCCGCTTTAAGCCCATTGGCCACGCTCAAGGCTTGTTTACTTGAGCCGCCATGCGACTGCTGGATAGTGACGGTCTGTTTTTGCTGCCCCGTAAAAATCGGGTTGTATTCTTTATACAACTCGCGGGACACGTCGTAAGATACGTTTAGCAAGGATACACCATTGCCATTAGATGCTGAAGCGCTGGCTGCACTCTCGTTTTTGGGCGGGGCTTTTTGGCAGGCAGTTAAGCCTGCCACTGCCATCACTGAAATGCCCGCTAATGCCAAGACTTTGCCTTTAGAGTAAGTACGGGTGGTGAGTGGGTGAGTTTGGTTCGCGTTTGTCATGTTTTCCTCATAAGTTTTCAAAGTGCCAAGCTAAACATCCAATGGCTTAATGATTGAAAATATAGTAAGGATTTTTAATTATACTGTCTTGGAATATTTAATACTTTCATTATTCCTTATTTGAATAAAAAAGCCCGTAATTTATACGGGCTTTGAGGGCACAATTTTGCTATTAAACTTTTAAAAACGGGTTTTGAATTTTGGCGCAACTGGATTGGCTTGACCGTTAACTGTCGTAGCATTTGCGCCTGCTTGGTTGTTTTGTCCAAATAATGGACCACCGCCACCGCCCATGCCTTTGGTCAACCCTTGCACCGCTTTCATCATTTTGCTGATGCCCGATGGGTCAGATAGCATCTTCATCATTTTTGCCATTTGCTTGTGCTGTTTTAACAGCTGATTGACGTGCTGTACGTCTTTACCCGCGCCTGCCGCGATACGGCGTTTACGGCTTGGGTTGATTTTATCGGGATTTTTACGTTCAAATGGGGTCATGGAATGAATGAGTGCTTCCATTTCTTTGACCTTTTCTTCGGGTTTGGCATCTGATACCGCTTTTTGCACATCTGCACCGCTCATGCCTGGCATTTTATCCAAGAAGCCCGCCATGCCGCCCAAATTCTTCATTTGTTGGAATTGGGTTAGCAAATCCTCAAGGTCAAACTCGCCGCCTTTTTGGATTTTTTTCGCCATTTTTTCCGCTTTTTCGCGGTCAATTTTTTGCTCGACTTCTTCGACCAGTGACAACACGTCACCCATACCCAAGATACGCTGTGCCACACGCTCAGGGTGGAAGGGCTCAAGCGCATCAAGTTTTTCACCACGACCCAAAAATTTGATCGGTTTGCCAGTGATGGCACGTACCGACAACGCCGCACCACCGCGCGCATCGCCGTCAGTCTTGGTCAAAATCACGCCGGTCAAAGGTAGCGCATCATTAAAGGCTTTTGCAGTATTTGCTGCATCTTGACCGGTCATTGAGTCAACGACAAATAAGGTTTCTGACGGGGTGACGGCTGCGGTTAAGGCTTTGATTTCATCCATCATGGCTTCGTCGATGTGCAGACGACCTGCGGTATCGATAATCAAAATATCTTGAAACTGTACTTTGGCTTGCTCGATGGCACGTTTGGCGATATCAATCGGGTTTTGGTCAGCACTTGATGGCACAAAACTGGCTTTGACTTGCTCAGCGACTTGCTCAAGCTGCTTGATTGCCGCGGGGCGATAGACGTCGGCAGAGACTAGCATGACCTTTTTCTTATGGCGCTCTTGCAGATATTTGGCAAGTTTACCGGCTGTGGTAGTTTTGCCCGCCCCTTGCAAACCCGCTAGTAGATAGACAACGGGTGGTTTGCCTGTCATTTCCAGTGATTGGTTCGCACTGCCCATCATCTCGGTCAGTTCGTCATAGACGATTTTGACAAAGGCTTGACCTGGGGCGAGTTCTTTAAGGACTTCTTGACCTAGGGCTTTGTCTTTTACCCGTGACACAAAATCACGCGTCACTGGCAAGGCGACATCAGCTTCTAGTAGTGCCATACGCACTTCACGCAAGGTGTCTTTGATGTTGTCTTCAGTTAGCTGCCCTGTACCAGAGATACTACGCAAACTCGTCGACAGGCGTTCGGTTAAGGTTTCAAACATATAATTTCTCTAATCTATTGCTATCAATTTTATAATCTTACTATTTTATGCTAAATTAGCTAAAACTGCTAATATAATACCGATAAAATCGCGATTTGTTGCATGGGTCATGTTAGTATAACCATCGCATTTTGCACGTATTTGATGATTTTTGATGAGGCTAGGGTGTTTGTAATCTTTGTACTTGCGTTAGTCTGTTATGGCTTAACTACCGTCTATTTGATGTGGGCAGTTTCGCAACAAAAGCCCATCCGTAAAGGCATGGTGCTTGGGCAATTGCTGATTGGGTTATTGGGTCATGCGGTGGTGTTATATCCTGATATCATTACCCAAGGGGGGCTAAACTTTAATATTTTTAATGTCGTGTCGTTGACGACATTGTTTATGCTGTTATTTTATTGGGGATTTTGTCTTTATCGCCAAATTTTGCCGCTTGGGATTTTGGCAACGCCGTTGGCATTTTTGGGCATGATGATTGGTTTTTTTGGCGATGCCCCGTATCACCCGTTATCAACCATCAGTCCTATCTTACAAGCCCATATCATCATGTCTTTGGCTGCCTATTCGGTACTATTTATGGCAGCGATTGCCGCGATTATGCTGCGGCTACAAATCAGCGAACTCAAACGTCAAACCTTTCACCGGGTCTGGGTCGATAAACTACCTTCACTCCAAAGCATGGAAGCCTTGCTGTTTGATATGATTACTGTGGGTTTTACACTATTGTCGATTTCGCTGTTGTTGGGCTTTATCGATACCACCAATTTATTGGCGCAGCATTTGGTACACAAAACTGTGTTTAGTCTGTTGTCTTGGCTAGTATTTGGGGCGTTATTGGTTGGACATTGGCGCTTTGGTTGGCGAGGTCAACGCGCGGCTAATATGACGCTATATGGTGTGATTTTACTTGGCTTGGCGTTTATTGGGACGAAGTTTGTGTTGGAGCTGATTTTAAACCAATAAAAACCCCAATTTTATCGCTAAAACTGGGGTAAAATGCCGCTAAACTAAATAATAAGTAAGCTGCTAAATTAAATAACTAGCAATTAGTTAGCCAATTTTGATTGTACGTAGCTGATAGCACTTTGCACCGTGGTTAATTGTGCGCTGTCTTCATCAGGAATGGTAATACCAAATTCGTTTTCAAAAGACATCACCAATTCAACAAGGTCAAGTGAGTCTGCACCGAGGTCATCCATGAATGAAGATTCATTTTTGATGTCTTCTGCATTCACGCCTAATTGCTCAGCTACTGCGGCTTTTACTTTTTGTTCGATTTCGTTACTCATGCTTCTCTCCTTGCATTGGGGTATATGATATATCGAGTAAACTACATATTAGAGCATATTATCATGCTCATTGCCTATTTCAAAATAAAATAATGCAACCTGTTACTATTTCAAAAACTATATTTTAAGTTCAAAAACTGCATTTTAAGGCTCATTAGGTTGGTGTTTGGCAGGCTAATCCATTTACATGTACATGCCGCCATTGACATCCAGCACGGTGCCGGTAATATAACCTGCTTCTTCACTTGCCAAGAAATTTACCGCAGCGGCGATGTCTTCAGGTTTGCCCAGTCTAGCTAGCGGAACGGCATTAAGCATCGATTGAATCAATGCTTCATCAAGCTCGCTGGTCATGTCAGTGTCGATAAAGCCTGGTGCAACGCAGTTGACGGTGATTTGGCGTGACCCAATCTCCCGAGCCAGTGAGCGGGTAAAGCCTTCAATGCCTGCTTTGCTTGCTGTATAGTTGGTTTGTCCGGCATTGCCCATCGCTGCGACTACTGAGGTGATATTAATAATGCGACCTTGCCGCGCTTTCATCATGCCTTTCATGGCGCGTTTACTGGTACGAAATACCGAGGTCAAATTCACGTCGAGCACGCGCTCCCAGGCATTGTCGTCCATCCGCATGAGCAGACCATCTTGGGTAATACCGGCATTGTTGACTAGTACCTGTACATTGCCAAATTCTTTTTCAATGCTATCAAATAACTGGTTGATTTGCTCGGCATCTTGCACATTAAGCACACGACCTGCGCCCCCCAATTCTTGTAGGTAATCATTGACTGCCGCTGCGCCTTTTTCACTGGTAGCAGTGCCGATGACAAGATAGCCCTCATTTGCCAGACGTTTGGCGATTGCTTGACCAATCCCACGGCTAGCGCCTGTCACTAATGCAATACGTTGAGTCATATACTTCCTTTATTTTTTTATTGGGCTGATAGTTGTTGTTTTATATTGTCTAGTTTGGCAACTGTATCGGTCGCTAGTGTGTTAATTTTCTGCGCTTGGCGTTTGGCTAGTCCTGTCAGCACGCTACCGCTGCCACATTCGATTTGTAAGCTGACTTGTGCGTCTGCTAAATTATTCTCAATAGTCGACCACAATACCGGCATATTGAGCTGCTCAATCAAGGCTTGTTTGATTGCGGTCACATCGGTTTCTACCCGCGCATGGCGATTTTGTATCACAGGAATGCTGGGTGGGTTAAATGTCACATTTTCTAATTCTGCGGCAAGCTTATCGGTGGCAGGCGTCATCAGCTGGCAATGTGACGGTACACTGACTTTTAGCGGCATGCTTTTTTTACCGAGTGAAGCGATTTTCTCTGACGCTAAATCCACGCCTGCCACATTGCCTGCAATCACCACTTGCCCTGGCGCATTAAAATTGGCTGGACTGACCACTGCCTGCGTATGCGCCGCTACCACAGCGTCACATATTTGTTGTACATCTTCATCGGGCAGACCTAAAATCGCTGCCATTTTACCTGTTTGTGATTGCATGGCGGCGCTCATATACTGACCGCGTTGATGCACCAGCTTTACAGCATCTGCCAAACTCAATACCCCAGCGGCACACAGCGCACTGTATTCACCCAGTGAATGCCCGGCAACATATGCCGGCTGTAAATCAAGCTCGTCGCGCAGCACCCGCCAAATCGCCATACTAGCGGTCAATAACGCAGGTTGGGTATACGCGGTATCATCCAAAGACGCGGCACCTGACGCCCCTTGGCATATCGCCCACAAGTCAAACCCAAGCGCTGTTGAGGCTTCATCAAACGTTGCTTTGACAGTGGGATACTGGGCTGCCCAATCGTGTAGCATGCCCACACTCTGCGAGCCTTGTCCTGGAAAAATCACAGCATATTTCATAGATGCAGCATTATATTGTGATGAATTGGCTGGTTGATTTGCGCTGGCTTGGGTTTGTATTGGGTTATCCATAATGTCCTAACTTATTATATTGTACTGCCTATGTTGTACTGCTTATGTTGTATTGCGTCTACTAGACTGCTAAAAAATACGGTTAAAAAATTTGCTCAGGCTATTTTTTGGTCGATTACTTTACCAAAAGTTATCAGCAAAATCAAAATGGTGTCAGTAGCTTGGATTGACGTTATAGGCTTATCAAACTTGACTGGCAATCATATAACTTACTATCCAGCCAGCAGGCAAAAGTAATCCAATAAATTTATGTGTACAATTGTACTCTGATTATTATGGCATATTGAAAAAAAAATTCTAGCTTTTTCTTTCGGGTATTTTTACATAAAAAACAAATAAAAAAAGGCTGATGATAATTCACCAGCCTTTTTTATGCTTAGCCAATACATACTAAGCCCTGTCAAAGCCCTGCATTTTGCGTTAATTATTCAGCAACGATTGCTACTTTGAATAATTGACGACCACGGTAAAAACCGTCTTTGGTCGCATGGTGACGGATGTGTTTTTCACCGGTAGTTGCATCTACAGCAACAGCATTGATTGTGATGCGGTCGTGTGAACGACGCATATCACGGCGTGAACGGCTTTTACGGTTTTGTTGAACAGCCATGAGGTTAGCTCCTGTGCTTCTCGCTATTAAAACATCGTTCCCTTAACCTCATTACATCATCATGCAAACATCTTGACATCGATATTTGGCATGGATATAAGGCAAACTATTGGAACAGACAATCAGATAAATTTATAAACGCCATATTATACGTAAAAAAACCCATTTAGCAAAGCCTTAACCGATATTTAGTGGCAAGTTTTTGTTACTACGTGTATGACAGCGTATATAACGGTGTGGTTGTTATTAACTTTTTAGGCTTGCCAGTACCGCAAACGGATTTTCTTTTTCCGCCACTGCCTGTGGCAACTCACCCACCTCAGTCACTGCCATTTCGCAGTCGTCATGCTTGGGCGCTAATGGCAAATCCACCAATAACTCATCTTCAATCATCGATAATAGCCACAGTTTATTGTCATCGGTTAGCTCATCAATCAGGATGATTTCTGTGCCTTCATCAAGCAATGCGACGTGATTTTCATCTTCAAGCAGTGCAAGCTCACTATCGACATCCAGACTCACTGCGACGGGATCTAGACAGCGCTGGCAGGTTTGCCAAAGCACGCCCGTGGTGTGTAATTGCCAAAATACCACGTCCCCTTTTTTCTGAATATCTAGTATCACATCCAGTGGCTGATCGTTGTCATGATGTTCATCACCCAAGGCATAGATACGTGGCAAATCCTTGAGACTCACCTTGCCTTCCCAGTGATAATGGTTATCGTTGTTATGCTCCCAACGTGCCAAATCAATAAACTTCACCAAGCTGGCACTAGAGCCAATCTCACTGGTGGTGTTATTGGCGGTCTTAGATGGGGCAGTTGTCGGTACATCTTGCGATGATTGTACTAGTACGTTTGATGAAGAATGTAGCGTCATTTCACCGCTCCTGTTAGTTATGTTGCGTTGTAGTATAAAGCATACTGACGTCCATTGCATGGTAGCATGTTGTAGGCGTGATTTCCTAGTCGATGCGGGCTGTTAAATTGTATAATAGCAATTTTTATCAACCCTACTTTTGCTATGTCCACACACCTATCGCCCATATCTGCACCAATATCACCACCAACCCTTGCTATTTTTCCCTTTATGACGCTGCCTTTTGTCAGCCAATTCGCAGTAGCGCCTGTGTTAGCCAATGATGTTGACACAACTGTGATTGACCAACAAAGGGCGCATTTAGCATTAAGGGTTAATTTTGTGCCCGCACTCGCCAATGTATCAAAGACAAAAAATCGCCCTTTGACTGACTATCAATGGGTATCGGTGGAAGCATTACAAGTGCAATGGCTGATAGGTTGGTTCAAACGGTGGTTTTGCCATCGTGATACGATTTTGGTCAAAGGCGGACATGAGCCTGAATATTTTGCCGCGACTGATACTGAGCCTGCCAAAATTGTGTTTGCCCATGGATTTTTTGCCAGTGCCTTGCATGAAATTAGCCATTGGTGTATGGCAGGTCAAAAACGCCGATTGCTCAATGATTTTGGCTACTGGTATGCGCCCGATGGACGTAATGAACAGCAGCAGCAACAGTTTGAACAAGTAGAAATCCTGCCGCAAGCGATTGAATGTTTATTGACGCTCGCTTGCAACAAACCCTTTAGCGTGTCTAAAGATAATTTGTTTGCTGATTTTGATACCAGTCAGAGCACTTTTGAAGCCGATGTCCAAGCCCAAGCGCTGAAGTTTTGGCAAACGGGGCAAAAACTGTCAACCGATGCCAAAGTGTTGCTAAGCCAGTTAACCAAATTGCGCCCGCTACCATTGACCTCGTTTGATATCTCTCACAATTTTATCAAAGTTAATTTTTATCAAAGTTAATTAGACCAATAAAAAAAGGCAGTCATTGAACGCTGCCTTTTTTTATGGGGGATAACAAATTAATCTTGTTTATATTTGTCATGACAGGATTTACAGCTGGCGCCCAAATCACCAAATTGGGTTTTGATGCCATCGACACTGGTTGCAGTCGCAGCGGCGGCATTGAGGGCACTGGCAGCGGTTTTAAATTTATCAATTTGTTGCTGGAAACCTGCAGCATCGCGCCAAATTTCATCTTTTGCTTCACCGCCCTTGGCGGTCTCTGGATAATGCACCCAAGGATTTTGGTTAAGTTTGTCGGCGGCGGCTTTGACTTGCGCGGCATCAAATTTGCTTGGATCTTTGACCATCGCACCAATGGTTTGGCTGGTTTTTTTCCACTCTTTCATGATTCTTTCACGCGCTTTTTTGTGGTCTTCTGGCGTCATGTTAGGGTCAACTGCCGTGGTCGACGTCGTTGTGGTACTTACCGTAGCGGTTGCCGTTGCACCATTGGCGCTAGCGGTAACTGTGGTAGCAGGCGTTGAAGCGGTAGTGGTGGTTGTGGTTTCTGTTTTTTTATTACAGCCTACCAGCGCCATCGCAACGATTAATGGGGTGGCAAATTTTAATGCAGTTGACATCGTCCTTTCCTTCCGTGTTTTTGGTTTATATGAATTAAATAATGAATGTTATTATCAGCGTGTGGATTAATGATATTTAAGGATTTTAACAAGTATTGGCAAAAAAATTATTATGATTTGGTAACTAAGCCTAACCACTGTGCCTACCCAGTGTGTGAGATAGGGTGTGGTTTTTTGATTAAGTGCTTTGTAGTTTGATTGCTTTGCCTTGGGTTTTGATTGGCTTACCTTGTAGGACGGCTTGGGCGATTTTGATATGTTTAGGGTCATGAAAACCTGTGATGTGATACAAGGTTAGACCGTCAGCATTGTAGATGGTCATGCCATCGATGGTAGGCTCAATGCTATCGCTAGGCAATAATTGATAACTTGTGACTTTAGCACCTTGGTGATGGCTAAAACCCTGTTGGCTCAGTCGCAGTTCACCCCCTGTTAAAGTAGGCACCTGTTTTTTTCGGTTGAGTGCTTGCCACAGACCACTTACGATGATGGCTAGTAAAATCATCAGCGAGCCGATGGCAACTGAGAGCATTTTAAATGCCATCAATAGCCCTACCACGGCAATGGCGATACCCACCCATAGTATTTGGGTTAGCTTGTTTGGTGTCGCCGCTTGACTTTGCAAACCAATGGTAACGCCTGTTTCGGTGACTTTTAACATAATCATCTCTATAACAATTAAAAGGGCGTATGCGCTACGCCCTTACTAGTCTAGCTTGTTTTGTTAGGCTATTTTACCAACCTAGCACTGCTTGTTGTTCAGCAATCAGCTGTTTGATACCTTCTTCGGCAATCGCTAGCATTTCATCCACTTGCGCACGGGTAAAAGGTTTTTCTTCGGCAGTGCCTTGAATCTCGATAAACTCGCCTTTTTGCGTCATCACGACGTTAAGATCTGTGTCACAGCTTGAGTCTTCGCTATAGTTCAAATCCAACAGCACTTCACCATTTTTGATACCCACAGAGACCGCTGCCACCAAGCCTACCAAAGGATCGGCTTTGAGTTTTTTGGCGGCTTGCAGTTTTTCTAACGCATCGACCAGTGCCACAGCCGCACCGGTGATGCTGGCAGTACGGGTGCCGCCATCGGCTTGCAGCACGTCACAGTCGATATGGATGGTATTTTCCCCAAGCTTTTCAAGATCGACCATCGCCCGTAAGCTACGACCAATCAACCGCTGAATCTCTTGGGTACGACCTGATTGTTTACCTTTGGCGGCTTCGCGTTGGGTACGCTCGTGGGTCGCACGTGGCAACATACCGTATTCAGCGGTAATCCAGCCTTTACCTGTACCTTTGAGCCAGCGCGGTACTTGGGTCTCGATACTGGCGGTACATAGCACTTTGGTATCACCATAGCTGACCAGCACGGCGCCTTCGGCATGTTTGGTAAAGTTACGCACAAAACTCATTGGGCGAAGTTGGTTGTTTTCACGATTATCGATACGCATAAGATTCCCTAAAAGACCGCCTTGACGGTTTGGTAGATAGTTTTTAAGCAATGGGCAAAAATTACAGTGGTTTTATGCTACCTTGCCAACCCAGTTTTAGCAAGACAATTCCGTCGGCAACATAGCAGGTTGCTATTCAAGCCCTTCACGCTTACGCAGCTCTTTACGTAAAATCTTACCAACATTGGACTTGGGCAGACTATCGACAAATTCGACATAGCGTGGGCGTTTATAGCCACTTAAGTGCTGTTTACCAAACGCCAGTAGCTGCTCAGCAGTGACACGGTTGTGTTTTCTAACCACGAATATTTTGGGCTCTTCCCCGCGCGTCGCGCTCGGTACGCCAATCGCCACACACTCGAGCACGTCGGCATGCTCGAGCATCACCGACTCAATCTCATTTGGGTAGACATTAAACCCTGACACCACAATCATGTCTTTTTTACGGTCAACGATTTTGATAAAACCGCGCTCATCAATGATGCCAATATCGCCCGTGCGCAAATAGCCTGTCGCGGTAAACGCATTCGCAGTCTCGACAGGTAGATTGCGATACCCCACCATCACTTGCGGGCCTTTGACGGCGATTTCCCCGCGTTCGCCAATGCGCACAGGTTGGTCGTTGTTGTCCAATAAGATGATGTCAGTGGCAGGGGTTGGTAGCCCGACTTTGTTGGTGAATTCTGCGATAGTTAATGGATTAAAGGTAATCACAGGCGCGGTTTCTGAGAGCCCATACCCTTCGATAATCGGTAACCCTGTGATGGTGTGCCATTTTTTGGCAACACTGGGTAGGATTGCCATGCCGCCGCCAATGGTGGCTTTGAGTTGGGAGAAATCGAGCCTTGGAAATTCAGGATGCTGTATCAAGGCGCTAAATAGCGTATTGACCCCCAAAATAAAATGCGGCGGTGTACGCCTTAGCGTATTGACCAGTTCATTGATATCACGTGGATTGGGCACGAGCCTTGATGCAAAACCACGATATAAAATAAAAACACAGCAAATGGTGAATGAAAATACATGATACAGTGGCAACGATGCCAAAATAATATCTTCCTGCCCTTCTTCATCATACGCGCTGCGAATCAACGCATCGATTTGCAGCAAATTGGCAATCACATTGCCATGACTGAGCATCGCGCCTTTTGCCGTTCCTGTGGTACCACCGGTATATTGAATTAATACGATATTCGATAACGTGAGAGTTGGGCGCTGATAAGCCTTGCTAGCGCCCGCTAATAACTGACTAAAATAAATCCAATTACCTTTTGGCGGCAAATCGGTGGTCGCTGAGACTAGATTGATTAACGCGCCTTTGAGCTTACTTTTCAAATCGCCCAAACGACAGATGATTAAATGATGTAAATCGCGTTTAAGGTTATCGGCAATGTCTTTATAGGTATAAATAAATTTATCTAATATAAATAGCGCCTTGATATCGGCATCATCCATTTGATGCTCAAGCTCGCGGCTGGTATAGGAAGGATTCATACTCACCAGTACCATGCCAGCACGGATGACGCCGAGTGTAATCACAGGATATTGCAAAATATTGGGCAACATCACGCCAATGGCATCGCCGACCTTGAGCCCTAACTGCTGTAAATAAATGGCAATCTTTAGACTCAGTTTATCTAGCTGCTCGTAAGTAATCTCTTGATCATCGCAGTAATACGCCACTTGCCGCGCATGTTTAGCAAACCCCGCTTCTAACATGTCAATCAGCGAGGTTTGGTCATCTGGCATATCGATGGTACTACAAATGTTATAACGCTCGTAGCTAATCAGCCACGGTTGCTGATTTTTTTCCCATTCATACATCTCATGCATCGGGCGCTCATTGATTGGTGAAATAGCGTCATCCATAAACTCAGTATTTCTCGTAACAGCCCATTGGTATTCCCAATTTTATAAGGTTAGGCGGGCGCGATGCAATAAAAAACCCAACTAATCTGATACAGAAAAGCTGGGTTTTGGCAACAAGCGTTAGCTTACTTTTTTTCTTCAAGTTTACGCAGTTCTTTACGCAGGATTTTGCCAACATTTGATTTTGGCAATTCATCCACAAACTCAACTTTACGCGGACGTTTATAACCAGTTAACTCGCTTCGCGCATATTGCAGCAACTCTTGCTCGGTAAGGCTTGGGTCTTTACGTACCACAAACGCTTTTGGCACTTCACCGCTTTTTTCGCTCGGCACGCCAATCACCCCAACTTCCAACACTTTGGGATGTGCCGCTAGCACCTCTTCAACTTCGTTTGGATAGACGTTAAATCCTGATACCAAAATCATGTCTTTTTTACGGTCAACGATTTTGAAATAGCCTTGCTCATCAATGACAGCGATGTCGCCAGTTTTGAAATAACCGTCTGCTGTCATCACTTCTGCAGTGGCTTCAGGACGCTGCCAGTAGCCTTTCATCACTTGTGGACCTTTAACTGCAATCTCACCACGCTCACCTGCTGCGACTTCATTGCCGTTGTCATCGAGCAGTTTGACGTCGGTGTTGGGCATCGGGATACCGATTTTGGCGCTAAATTGCTCTTGTGCCAAGGGGTTTAGGGTGGCAACGGGTGAGGTTTCGGACAAGCCGTAGCCTTCTAAAATATTGGTACCTGTAATACGTTTCCACTCTTCAGCGGTTGAAGGCAATACCGACATACCACCGCCTAGCGACAGACGCAATTTGCTGTGGTCTAATGCGCGAAAACCGGTGTGGTGCGCCAAGCCGTTAAATAATGTGTTCACCGCTGGGAAGAATACTGGCTTATATTTTGCTAATTCTTTGACAAAACTGTCCAGGTCACGGGGATTTGGAATCAATACACCCGTAAAGCCCATGTTCATACCTAGTAGCGCACAGGCGGTAAATGAGAAAATATGGTAAAGCGGTAAGGCAACGATGGCGTACTCACCTACCATTTGATTGGGGAATACTTGTCTGGCGAACTCTTGGCACTGTAGCATATTGGATACCAAGTTACTGTGGGTAAGCATCGCACCTTTGGCAACCCCTGTGGTGCCGCCAGTATACTGTAGTACCGCAATATCACTGCCCTTGATACCTTCTGGTCGCTGATAGCGACTGGCAGACGCTTGCTTGATCACACTCTTAAAGGTCACATGCCCGTCAATTTGCCAAGCTGGAATGGCTTTTTTGACATACTTGACCACGGTATTGACTAACATACCTTTAAAGGTACCCATCAAATCACCGATTGAACAGACGATAACGTGATCAACCATTTTTTTGCCGATATCTTGATAGGTTTTGGCAAAGTTTTCAACGATAAATAACGCTTTTGCTTTTGAATCTTCTAACTGATGCTCTAGCTCATGAGCGGTATATAATGGATTGACATTGACCAAGATAAAACCTGCACGAATAATACCAATCATACACACTGGGTATTGCAAGATATTTGGCATCATCACTGCAACAGTATCGCCTTTTTGTAGACCCAATCCCTGCAAATACGCCGCGATTTGGCGGCTATAAGTGTCTAGCTGACGATAGGTCATGCTACTACCCATACACACAAAGGCATCACTACCATTGAATTGTTCGAAATTCTTCTCAAAAACATTCATTAGGTTGACTTCGTCACCGGGCATTTGCATGTTATAGTTCATGCCGTAATGCTCGTAAGTCTTTAACCAAGGTTTCTCATGATGATCGGTAAGCTTTGGCGCATGTGGCTGCGCTTCCATAGTATCGACGGGAGTATCGATAGGCGCATTGTATTGGGCATTGTTGTCAGGGGTTTGAGCTGAGGTGGTTGATTCATTCATGAGAAATGTTTTCCTTAGGTATGCGGTCTATCAGCGAATAGCATATTGATAATTAAAAGAATTTTTATAAAAAGGTCAATCCCACTACTAAAAATTATATTAAAAATCGCGGCCAAATGTACTATTAACATACTAAATATTTACTCAATTCTCAAGCCTATTCTCTGTACTTATGGGATGATAAAAATGATTTCGCGTCGAAATAGTTATCGGTTATTTGACCGTTAAAGCGGCTACAGTGTCCAATTATCTTTAAAAGGCGTTTTTGCGACACAGTTTGACGTGTAAAACTGGGCAAATTTACCATGTCATGGATTAATACTTGTTTTTCTACTTTCAAGCTTTATGATATTTCCTCATACTTCTTATCTCTCTTTTGCACTTTCTTTCTTTTGCACTTTCTTTTATTTTTTGTCATTGATTAAGTAACCATTATGTCTGATACCCTTGTAGCAAAAATTACCAAACCAAACGATTTGAACAACCCCACTCGCTCAGTCGCGGAATTTACCGAAAACGCGTATCTCAACTACGCGATGTACGTCATCATGGACCGGGCATTGCCACACGTTGCCGACGGGTTAAAACCTGTGCAGCGCCGTATCGTGTATGCGATGAGCGAGCTTGGGCTCAAAAATACTGCCAAACCCAAAAAATCAGCGCGCACCATCGGTGACGTCATTGGTAAATACCACCCGCATGGCGACTTAGCCTGTTATGAAGCCATGGTGTTGATGAGCCAACCTTTTAGCTACCGTTATCCACTCATTAGCGGTCAAGGCAACTTCGGCTCGCCCGACGACCCAAAATCATTCGCTGCAATGCGCTATACCGAAGCCAAGCTATCGGCTTATGCCAATACCTTACTAAACGAGCTCGGTCAAGGCACTGTCGATTGGCAAGACAACTTTGACGGCACTTTGCAAGAACCCGTCACCTTGCCTGCCCGTCTACCGAACATCTTGCTTAACGGCACAACCGGCATTGCGGTCGGTATGGCAACCGATATTCCGCCACATAATTTGTCTGAAGTGGTCAAAGGCTGCATTGCGCTACTTAAAAAACCCACAATGACGGAAAAAGAGCTGGCAAAGTACATCCCTGCCCCCGATTTGCCGACCAAAGCAGAAATCATCACCTCGCCTGAGGATTTGCTACAGCTATATAAAACGGGTCGTGGTAGCTACAAAATGCGTGCTACTTATCATGTCGATGACAAAGAAAAAAACTTAGTCATCATCGATGCGCTACCCTACCAAATCTCAGGCAATAAAATCATTGAGCAAATTGCCAATTTAATTAATGCCAAAAAACTGCCTTGGGTGACCGACATCCATGACGAATCCGACCACCAAAACGCTTGCCGTATCGTGCTTGAGCTGCGCTCCAACCGTGTTGATATCGAGCCGATGATGAGCCATTTGTTTGCCAGTACCGACCTTGAGAGTAATTACCGCGTTAATCTCAACATGATTGGCACCAATGGCAAACCCCAAGTCAAATCACTGCTTACCATTCTTACCGAATGGCTCTCAGTGCGCCGAGATACCGTCACGCGCCGTCTGCAATACCGCTTGGATAAAATCGAGCAGCGTCTGCATATCTTGGCAGGTTTGCTGATTGCCTATCTGCATATTGATGAAGTCATCCGTATCATCCGTGAGGAAGACGACCCAAAAGCAGAATTGATGACGCGCTATGATTTGACCGAAATCCAAGCCAACGCGATTTTGGACATTCGTCTGCGTCAACTGGCACGCCTTGAAGAAATTGAGCTCAAACGTGAACAAAGTGACCTAGAAGTAGAAAAAGCCCAAATCGAAGCATACTTGAACAACCCAGATAAATTGACTGGCTTAATGATTGAAGAGCTCACTGCCGATATGAAAGAGCATGGCGACAAACGCCAATCGCCGATTGTAGAACGCATGGAAGCCACCGCGCTTAAAGAAACTGACCTAGCCCCAAGCGAGCCTGTGACGGTCATCGTGTCAAAATCAGGCTGGATTCGCTCCGCCAAAGGTCACGATGTCGATGCCGCCAATATGAATTACCGTTCGGGCGATGCCTACCTTGCCCATGCGCAAGGCAAGTCCAATGAAAAAGTCTATCTCATGGATAACACCGGTCGCAGCTATCGCCTCGATGCCCATACCTTGCCCTCTGCTAGGGGGCAAGGCGAGCCGCTTACCAGCCTGCTAAAACCCACGGGTGGGGCAAGTTTTGTCAATGTGCTGATGGGACAAGATGACAGTAAGCTCATCATGGCAAGCTCACAAGGCTATGGCTTTATTAACACCTTTGCTGATCTTGATACCAACCAAAAAGCGGGCAAAAATGTGATTAATTTTGATGACGCCTTTAGTTTAATAACCCACCAAATTGGTGAGCAAGATACGCTAGTTGGCGTGGTCAGCTCGGCAGGGCATTTGCTGGTATATCCATTGACTGAGTTACCGATGATGAAAAAAGGCAAAGGCAATAAGCTAATTGATTTAAAAGACGGTGATAGCGTGGTCGCTATCACCACATTTGCCGAAGGGGATAGTTTGTCATTGGACAGTGGTAAACGCACCTTGACGCTCAAACCGATGGATATTGCCAATTTTATGGGTACACGCGGTCGACGCGGCGCACTCCTGCCAAAAGGGTTTCAAAAAGTGAGTGGGGTAATGAAGGTTTGATTATGCTATCAAAGAAATTTGGTATACATAATTGTTCTATGATAGTTTATTTAAAACAAACAAAAATAGGACAATTATTATGAGTTTATTGTTTAGAAGTAATCACGGTAAAAAAACACCAATCACTCAGAAAACTTGGCAACAAGTTGATTCACAAAGTAGATTTAGAATTATTTATCATCCAAACTTAGGTTTTACAATAAAGTTTTATGAAGAATATGGCGACAGATTTATCGATATAGTTTCAAATAAAAATGATACGCAAATTAAATACTTTGATTCTGAAGAAGAGTTGATAGATACTCTTAGGGAATGTGGGGCTAACTTATGACTAACAAAAACCAACTCACCACCACGACAGGGACTGGGGTGGCGTTAAAAAATGCGAGTAAGAGTTTAAAGATAACCAATAAGTTATTGGCGGAAGTTAATACATTTGACTCAGACTGGGAGTGGTGGTTAGGATTATCTGTAGATTGGAAAAGACACTTTTTAAAACGATTACATTCAGGGCAGGATATCGATGTTTGGAGCGATAACTACAAAAACTATGTTTCAAACTTGGATTTAAATGATGTAAATTTATTAAAAGATGATGTTATTAATATCATACACTTAACTGAACTTTACATTGATAATGGGGAGTATACTTTAAATGAAATTAAACCTCTAGGTTATCTCACAAAGCTAAAAAAACTAAGTTTTGGTGATGTTGATATAGATGATATTTCTCCAATTAAAAATCTAAGAACACTAGAAGAATTAAATTTTTTTGAGCATATATGTACAGAAAATTTTGAAATACTTAAAAATTTTAAAGATTTGAAAATTTTACATTTCTTCTCAGGTGGGTATAATCATCGTAAATTTGACCAATTTGGTAATGAGTTTTTAGTAAGTGATATTGATTTTCTTGCTCAATTAATTAAGCTCGAGCAGCTATATATTGGAAATGTTGCGATTGATAACTACGCTGTGCTAGATAGATTAAAAAATTTGCGCAAGCTAGAGATTTATATAAATAATAATATTAACTTGAAATGTTTAAGCTCACTAACTAGTTTAAAAGAATTATTTATTAACGGTGAAAATTATCGACTTAGTAAAATCAGACACTTAGAGTCAATTAACAATCATATAGATTTAGAAACTCTGTACATTAACTCAGTTGAAATTATTAACCTACCATATTTTGGAGAGCTAATAAACCTCAGAAATCTAAAATTAAGAAATTGCAATATTTCTAACTTAGAATTTCTGAGAAATTGTGATCAGATTGAAACATTGCTAATAGCGGAAAATAAAATTTCTGATATAAGACCTTTATTAAATTTCAACAATCTAAAAATACTTGTAATAAATGATAATCCAACCCCTTCAGTAGATTTAGACTATTTAAAATCAAAATTAATAAATTGTGAAGTTTATAGTGGTAATAATTATCCTCCACGTTGTTATTGGTAATATTTAAGAAATAAAAAATGCAAACCGAAGCCATATTTGAAAACATTGCCGACCGTATCGAGCAAGAACTCACCCAAGCTGAACAAACCATCTACATCGCAGTCGCTTGGTTTACCAATCCACGTCTCTTTAACGCCCTACTCACCAAAGCCAAACAAGGCATTACCGTCCAACTACTTATCAGCAACGACCCAATCAACCAACAAAGCCCCATCGACTACAGCGGGCTTAACATCGGCAACTCAGTCGCCTACCTTATCGGCGACGGTAAAGACGATTTAATGCACAACAAATTTTGTGTCATCGACGAATACACCGTCATTAACGGCTCATACAACTGGAGCAAAAAAGCCGAACGCAACCACGAAAACATCATTATCACCACAGGCGATAGCGTCCTTGCCCAATCATTTATCAAACAATTTAAAAAAATCCGTAATAGCTACTTTGACCACCAAGACCATATCCCAGACTTACCACTCGACAAAATCATCAAACGCCTAGAAATACTCAAAAACTACGTCATCTTAGAAGACTTAGACGACATCACCCGAGAAACCGCCAAACTCCAAGCCTTTAGCTTTCAACAAGATATCAATCAAATCACCCACACTCTTGGGCAACACCAATTTAGCACCGCTATTGCTTTGATAGAGAACTTTATCAAAAACCACCAAGCCATTGTTATTTACAATGACATTGACTTAGTGGCTTTGAAACTCGAGATTCGACAACTTGAACATCAGTTAAACGCTTACGATAATGAGAAAATTGAGCTCGAAAAATTACTAAGTGAATTTAATTATAGACATACTAAAGAATTAGGCTCATATATTAGTAGACTCTTACATTTACGTAAATTGTCGTGCGAAAATGACCTAGAAGCTTATGCTGAAGCTGTCCAAGACGAAGCTGAATATCACGAACAAATTGAAATTGAAAATGCCAAAACCATTTTTGAACTAGACGCACAACAACGCAAAGACCTAAAAAAAGCCTATCGCAAAGCCAGTCAAATTTGCCATCCAGACCGAGTGAGCGAAGACATGAAAGACGTTGCCGAACAGCTTTTTATTCAGCTTAACCAAGCCTATGAACAAAATGATATTGCGACAGTCAATAAAATCTTGGCAGAACTCGAACAAGGCATTTTCGCCCCACGCTCCGAAACAGTCAGCGAAAAATCACAACTACAAGCCATTATCACTCAGCTAAAATTTAAAATTAGCCAAATTGAAACTGAGATTTTTGAGTTAAAAGACGATGAAACTTACCAAACGATTAGCGAAATTGATGATTGGGATGAGTATTTTAACCAAACCAAAGAACAGCTAATTGATGAAATCGTCAGGTTAGAGCAAAAATTGAAGGAAGCAAAACCATTTTTTGGCTTTTTTAAAAGTTAAGTTATAGAAACTATATAAATTACTGAACGCATTGCCGCACTCCTAAGAAGCCCGTGATAAATCAACACAAAAACCGCCTTTAACCGTTGGTAGAAAATCGCTATGCTCTGCCAACTTTGCAATCAAAATCAAACTTTCTATGTACGAATTCGTATTCCAAGACATCAAAACCCATATCGTTAGCTTCACAGGTTTAGAAAAAGATGCCCTGCATATTTATGTCGGTATTGGGGTATTTCTTATCACAAGTCTACTTTTTAAAAATCATCGCTACCGTTGGCTTATCGCCTTATTTACGGTGATTGCTGCTGCCAGCATGGGTGAAGTGCTAGACCGACATGACCAGCTTATAATCAACAAGCACTGGTACTGGCAAGGCAGTGTGCATGATATAGTAAACACCTGCTTTTTCCCGACCCTTTTTACCTTGATACTCACCTTTACCCATTTTTTTGAGCGAAACATCGCCCAAGCTCATGGTTCAAAACATTAATTGGGTATCAACTTTTAGCAAACTTTTGGTTCAATCTTGGCAAACTCAGCGATTCGGGGTAAAGTAGCGTGTCAACCTAGCATTTATCATTTATTTAGGGACAGCCCACCTCTTATGAATCCGCAATTACAACTTTTGCACCCTTATCCGTTTGCCAAGATGGCAACCTTGCTACAAGGCATCACCCCAAACCCAGACTATGCCCCGATTAAATTGGGTATCGGTGAGCCGCAGCACACGCCGCCACAGTTTGTGTTAGACGTCATCAAAGACAATCTGGCTAAAATCCAAAATTACCCCACCACCAACGGTTTGCCCGAGCTGCGCCAAGCGATTGCCGATTGGGTACTGCGCCGTTTTCAGATCAAACAATTAAATGCCGACACCCAAGTGTTACCGGTGATGGGTACACGGGAGGCGCTATTTAGTTTTGTGCAAGCGGCGTTTGACCGTGAGGATAGCAAACGACCTTACGTGGTGATGCCAAATCCGTTTTATCAGATTTATGAAGGGGCGACGCTGCTCGCTGGGGGACAGCCGTATTTTGTCAATTGTACCGCCGACAATAATTTTGTCGGTGACTATGACAGCGTGCCAAGCGAGGTTTGGGAGAAGACCCAACTGGTATTTGTATGTAGTCCAAACAATCCAACTGGCTCGGTGATGGATATGGCGCAGTGGCAACGTCTGGTTAAGCTAGCGGATAAATACGGCTTTATCCTAGCCAGTGACGAGTGCTACAGTGAGCTGTACTTTGATACGCCGCCAATTGGACTACTTGACGTCTGCGCCAAACTCGGATGCGATAATTTTGCCAATTGCGTGGTGTTTCATTCGCTGTCAAAACGCTCCAATCTACCTGGCATGCGCTCAGGATTTGTGGCAGGTGATGCCAAGTTACTAGCGCCGTATGCCCAGTACCGCACTTATCAAGGCTGTGCGATGCCGATTCATCATCAGCTGGCTTCAATTACCGCGTGGCAAGATGAAGCCCATGTGGCAGAAAACCGCAAACTATATCGCCAAAAGTTTGATTTGTGGATGGACAAGCTGTCAGACAAATTACCGCTACGCCGTCCTGATGCCGGTTTTTATTTTTGGTTGCCGGTACAAGATGATGAGCAGTTTGTCAAAGTGATTTATGAACAGCTAAATATCCATGCGCTTGCAGGGCGTTACCTATCTCGTGATACGCCCCCATATCAAAAGAACAGCGGTAACGCTGGCAAAAACCATGTGCGCATGGCATTGGTTGCAGATATCGCACAAAGCAGCGAGGCGATTGACCGATTGCTGAGCTTAGACTTATCAAATTTGGTGTAATTTTCCATAAAAAAGTGATGGCTAGATACCATCACTTTTTTTGACTTTTCTGTAAAGATTCAGCGTGCAACGACGGCTAGTCTTCAAGATTTTTTAGCAGGGTACTGACCTGTGCCAAGCGTTTGCGTTTTTGGTGGATATCATGGCTGACAAAGATATCATCGGTTTCAGGTAGCATAAACCAATCTGGATGGCGAAACGTGTTCTCAATATCTTGTAAACCACTTTCCCAGTGCTCTTGCATGGTCGAGGCGCTAAACTCATAGTCTTTATAGCCGCGCTCGTAAGTCTTTTTGTGATAAATCAGATGAATCACGTTTTTGACACCGACTTCTGTCATTTCGCGGGCTTTATTGACGCACGATTGTTCAACTTTATCAATTTTGGCATCGTCATCGATGATTTCGAGTAGCTCTTTGATAAGGCGCGTATAACGCAATTTTTGCGCCATAAAGTCAGTGACCATGCGGGTTTTGCTGGAATATTGAATGTCTTTGATGCGCTCATCAATCTCCATCATATTCTCTGGCACCGTGCCCTTGGCATTCCACAAATCCACTTGAAAAATCAATTGCTTGAGGTGCTCTTCATGGCTTAAGATTTCATTGAGCGGCGTGTTGGACACCAAGCCGCCATCCCAATAATACTCCCCATCAATCTCAACCGCTGGAAAACCTGGCGGCAATGCGCCCGATGCGATAAAGTGATCGTAGTGCAGTTCTTCATTTTCATTGCTGAAAATAGCAAAGTTACCGTTTCGCACATTGACCGCAGACACCGATACTTTCATCCGATTGACGTCATTGACCAGTTTTAAGTCACAATAACGCTCAAGGGTCTCGCGCAGCTTGTCGGTGGTGTAATAGCTTAAGTGATTGGGGGTGGTGTCATACGGCACAAAATAACGCGGTTTAAAAAAACCACGCTGTCCTTCAATCATGGTTTGCCAAGCCTCAGTGGTAGATTCCATCACCCGCAGCTGCTGCTTTAAAAAGCCATTTTCAAATATCCAAGGCATAAAATGGCTTACCATATCAATCTTGCTGAGTTTATCTAACTCATTGGCGGTTTGACGGTAGACATTCAGCCCTGCAGGGGTGTAGTTACGATGGGTAATGGTGTTCCAAAACCCTTGCAGCGCCGCCAAGCGGTTCTCTGGACGGTTACCTGCGATAATGGCGGTATTGAGCGCGCCGATTGAAATACCTGAGATACGGTCGATTTTGATGCCTTGTTTATGCAGCCCTTCATAAATCCCTGCTTGGTAGGCACCGAGTGCACCGCCACCTTGTAGCAGCAACGACACACTATCGTATTGTTTGACCAATTCTTTGAGCGGTGGTGTGCCTTGTGGGGTGGGTTGATTGGGGTTAGGGTTTGGTGGCTCTATCGCCTTGAGTGGTGATAAATTATCAGGTGATGGCTTGGAGGGTTGCGCAGGTGTGGGGATGGTTTTTCTAGTTGACATAATAATCTCATCATCCATAAGTATAGTGGTTTTTATCTAGTATAGAATATATATCACTCAAGTATTGTAGCAAGATTTTATAGCGACAAAATGATATATGCGTGACTTTTTTGAGGGTTTTGTCATTCATGAACCTTTGATTAAACATCAACATGGTTGCTTAAATATCTATGTTGTATCAAGGTGAGTACGCGCACTTTTTAAAAAAACTCAATGCCATATTAAAAAAATTAAATCGCCGCTTGATTTTTTAAGACGTTAGCATAATAATAATTATCACTAAAAGATAATGTATCTCATTTATACTTTAGTTCGTATTTACTCGCTTTCATTGAGTGCTTTATTTTCTATTTTAAAACTAAACCGTTCGCGAAAGGCAGCAAGATGACCGTATTGACATTTTCTAATGACATGGCACCCGTGCTAGAGTCAATCCCCCCAAAAGCAGCGGCTCAGCCTTTGTTAGACCTGCCAAAACATACTATCGCTTATGTGGAAGAAGTCATTGCCAATCCTGCATTTGGTTTGCAGGACAATTTGGTGAGCCGGCGCCTGCATGATTTGGGATTTTTGCCAAATACAGCGATTAAAATCGTGGCAAAAGGCTTGTTTGGTCGCCCCCCCTTTGCTATTCAATTAGCAGGTGGTGCGCAGTTTAGTTTACGCCGTGATGAGCTTGCTAAGATTAAGTGCCGTAGGGTGTAACGATTTTTGTCACTGTTTAATAGATGTTAGGTTGAGAGATGGCAAGCGTAGCAGATGAGTGGCTACGCTTTTTGTTTTTTTAGGGTATAGATAGTGTTGAGTTAGAGGGTTATTATGGCAATCACGTTGGCATTGGTCGGGGCACCAAACTGCGGTAAAACGGCTACCTTTAATGCCTTGACGGGCGCAAAAGCAAAAATTGCTAACTACTCTGGCGTCACAGTGGACAAAAAATTTGCCACGTGGTTGGGCAATCCAGCGGTCACTATCTTAGATTTACCGGGTACTTATAGTTTGCGCACCACCAGTCCTGATGAGCAAGTCACCCGTGAGGTATTGCTGGGTCAACAGGCGGGTGAAAAACCGCTTGATGGCATTATCGCGGTCGCCGATGCGACGAATTTGCGTTTGAGTTTGCGGATGCTACTGGAGCTCAAACAACTGGGCTTGCCGATGATGGTCGCGCTCAATTTATCCGATGTCGCGGCTTCACGCGGTGTGGTGATTGATGAAGATGCACTAGCCGAAGTCTTGGGTATGCCCGTGGTCAAAACCATCGCCATCAAACGTGACGGCACTGCAAAACTCCACCAACTACTCGGTGAGTTTGTGGCGCAGCAAGCCAACCAATCCGCTATCGCGCTGCGTAACGCGCAATATTTTACCCAAGTCGCTGACACCATTGATAACTTAGATGCCACTGTCTTATACCATGAAGCCGACTCGATTATCGCCCATGCGGTACGCGAAAAAGGCGCCCTACCCAGTTGGCATGAGCGTTTAGACAGTCTGTTATTGCACCCATTTTGGGGCATGGTGATTTTGCTGATTGTGCTGTTTGTGATGTTCCAAGCGGTTTATTCATGGGCTGCCCCGTTGATGGATGGCTTAGATAGCCTAGTCAATACGCTAGGGACTTGGATTACCGCTCAGCTAGGTTCTGGATTGTTACAAAGTCTATTGGTCGATGGCGTGCTTGCGGGTGTCGGCGGGGTGATTGTTTTTTTGCCGCAGATTACAATTCTATTTTTATTTATTTTGGTGTTAGAAGATTCGGGTTATTTGCCACGCGCCGCTTTTTTGCTGGATAATTTATTGGCAAAAACAGGCTTGTCAGGTCGGGCGTTTATCCCGCTGCTTTCAAGTTTTGCCTGCGCCGTACCTTCGGTCATGGCGACTCGCACCATTCCCAATGCCCGCGAGCGCCTTGTCACCATGGCATTGGCACCGATGTTGACCTGTTCAGCACGCTTGCCGATTTATGCATTAATCATCGCTGCCGTGATTCCCGATACCAAAGTATTGGGGCTGTTTAATCTGCAAGGTCTGACTTTGTTTGCGCTCTATCTTGCTGGGATTGTGTCGGCGGCTTTGGTCGCTCTGGGGCTTAAATGGATAGCTAAAGTACAAGGGCGCACGAGCTTGACGGCGCTGATGATGGAGTTACCGACTTATCGCTTGCCCAATGTGCGCCATATTGCGATTAGCCTTTGGGATAAAGTTAAAGCGTTCTTGACACGCGCAGGCACGATTATTTTTTCGTTGTCCGTATTGTTATGGGTATTGGTGACTTTCCCAAAACCGCCTGCCAACGCCACAGGTCCTGCGATTGATTATAGTATTGCCGGTCATCTTGGGCATTGGATTCATCCGCTTTTCGCGCCGATTGGGTTTGATTGGCAAACCTGTATCGCCATGATTCCTGGCATTGCTGCCCGTGAAGTGGTGGTCGCTGCGATGGGTACTGTGTATGCGGTGAGTGGTGATGAAGCGGCAGTGAATGAAGGCTTAATCCCGATTATCCGCAATCATTGGGGACTCCCAACGGCGTTTGCGTTTTTGGCGTGGTATATCTATGCACCCATGTGTATGGCAACGATTGCCACCATCAAACGAGAGAGCAATTCGGGCAAATATACGGCGATGATTGTGGTATTTTTATTTGTATTAGCCTATATCGCAGCTTTTATTACTTATCGTGTGACAGATATACTCGTTAATTAATTGATTGGAAGGACTCACTATGAACGCGCAAATGCAGACTTTTATTGTGATGTTGATGGTATTGATAGCGTTGGTATATGTCGCAATCAAAGCCAAAAAGCGCTTAACTGGCAAAAATAATAGTTGCGGCGGCTGCGGTAAATGCGGTCATTGAGTGAAGATTACAATCTTGGTGTTTAGAACTTAGATATTTAGGGCGTATGCGCCACGCCCGTATCTTTTTAGCGAATAATTTGCCGTTTGAAATTTACTGTTTAAATGGACAGTTAATCGCCCAAATGCACGTATTTGGCAATCACTTGCTGATGGATGGGAAAATTACCCAGCGTCGCCCCTGCTTTGCGGTCAGCAAAATAATGTTGCAGGGTTTCAATGACATTTTGGAACGCCAAGTCTTCCCAAGGGATGTCTTCTTCGGCAAACAACGCACATTCTAGGCTCTCGATGCCCACGCCAAATTTGCCATCTTTGAGCGAGCCGATAAATATCATATGAATCTGTCCGATATCTGGTATGTCGTATAGACAATATAGCTCTAATCCACTGCCGATCGCTTCGGCTTCTTCAAAACACTCACGATTACCGCCATCTTTCATGGTCTCGCCAAGCTCCATAAAGCCTGCGGGCAACGTCCAATAGCCATGCCGCGGTTCAATCGCGCGGCGACAGAGCAAAACTTTATCTTCATGGATGAGTAAACAGCCGTTGATGACTTTGGGGTTTTCATAATGGATGTAGCCACAAGACGGGCACACAATGCGCGGCAGACTGTCCATCGGCGGGATTTTGGTTTCGGCTAGATGACCGCATTGCAGGCAGTAAGGCATGGCATTTTCCTATTATTTTTATGTTTTGTGAGGTGAAAGTCGTTTTAAGTATGGTAGCATTGATTGCAGGTTTTTACATGATAAAAATGATTTGAGCAGCCGATTATGAGAAAGTTTAGCTAAGTATTTAGCTGGGTATTAAGTTTGGGATTATTAGCAGGTTGTAACGCGCCGCATACCCAGCCTAGTATGCAAAAACCTGTCTCAGCTATGCCAGCTTTACCGCTTGATAGTGATATCGACAATAGACAATTAGTTTTAGATAAATTCGGTCAACTCAAAGCGCCCTATAAACATTGCGAAATTGCCCATTAAATTTTGATGAATTAAAAAATATGTCCACAACTAGATTTCAAAGTCCTTTACTGACCCAACTGGCAGAGCGAATCGCAAAACTGCCATTCGACCCCACGCCGCAGCCGTATTCGGTACTCATCGCCATTACCAATGAAGCTGAGCCAAAAATTTTGTACTCGTTGCGCGCTTCGGATATGCGAGAACATGCCGGCGAAGTATCATTTGCAGGGGGCAGACGCGAAGACACGGACGATAGCAACCAAGCTACCGCGTTACGAGAAACGCATGAGGAAACCGGTATTCATCCCAGTCAAGTGACTGTGTTGGGCGAATTGCCACTACAATTTGCCAAAAGCGGCAGACCTGTCAAGCCGATTGTGGGGGTGATACCACCCAGTGTTAACCTTGTGCCAGAGATGTGCGAAATTGCAAGGCTATTTTGGGCAGATTTAGCCACGCTTATTCACCAGCCGACCATCGATTATGCGTATAATTTGGGTCGCCAAGTGATGGTATCACCGAGCTTTATCATTGATGGCGAGACCTTGTGGGGCTTGACTGGGCGCATCACCGCAAGCCTACTGGAAATAGGATTTGACCGCCAGATTGATTGGTATTTTAATGTTCACGATAAATAGCCAATCAACCAGAAACCAATCACTGTAGCGCTGTCCACGCTAACATTTCATCCAGCACGGCTTTGGCATTGCTATTATTTTTGACATTGTCGGCATTAATCATCCCAACCACTGCATACCATTTTCCTGATTTGCCTTGAACATAGCCTGCCATGCTGGTGACATTATCGAGCGTGCCTGTTTTGATCCAAGCATGCCCAATGGCAGGGTTATTTGGCTGGCGCAATTTCAGCGCTTTGATGGTACCCGACTCGCCTGCCACGCCCAATGAATCACGATATACGGTAAAATTGGGTGAATGATAAGCCAGAGTTAGCAGCGCTAACATACTATTGGGCGCCACGCGGCAATCACGGCATAAACCTGAGGCTCTAGTCATCACAGGGGGCTGTGCTTGGGGCAGCTTTTGTTGCCACCACTGGTGGATGTAGGCAAAGGTTTTTGGATAAGTGCTGATGCGCTGCTTGTCAGCATATAGCGGTAGCGACAAGGCGATTTGTTCTGTCATCACATTGTTGGAGTGCTGATTGATATCTTTGATTTGCTCTTGCAATGGATTGGAGGCGACATAGCCAACCAATTTTGGGGTCAGGGGTTTGCCAAAGTATTTTAGGTATAAGCGCATATACCAAGGTAGCACTTGCGGTATCGCCTTGGCTTGCTGCATATAAGGCACTGCAGGATTGGCAAATTCAATATTCCCTGTAAAGTTTGGCAAGATTTTTTGCCAATCGGCGATGATTTGTTGTTTGACCAGTACATCCCCATCAGGAAACGTCAGATAGCGCTTTTGCTCACCACAGAAGGCGGACGCGGTTTGGTGAAAGCTCAACCCTGTGGACGTCAATGTCCCAATCCAATCGTCTTGGTTGCTATTACAAGGCTCTTGACTGGCTTTAAGTGTTGTAGGCATAGTAAAGTTTGCCAGTGCAGGCTTTAGGATGACCTGATACGCCGCTACGTCTTTGGGATTAATCGAGGGTTTGGTTTGGATTTGCTCAAGATTTGCCGCGGGATTGTCGATATCCATCGAAGCCGATGTTGTGGGTCGCGTGACACTGCTGGTATTAGGCTTTACGACCGGTGTGGCATTGGGTTTTGGCAGTGGCACTAAATCCACTTCCACCGTACCAAAATTGGTTAACAAAGCATTGGGCTGGGCATTATAAGGGCGTAATCCTTTACCATCAAACGCATTAACATCAAAATCCACCCCTTCAAATTGGCGATTGTCGATGATTAAATTGCCTTGTACTTGCTGAATACCCTGTGCTTTAATCATGGCAAGCAGTTGGTACAAGCGCTCGTTTTCCAGTTTTGGGTCACCACTGCCCTGCACAATCACATCGCCATAAAGCGTGCCTTTCCAGACAAAACCATGCTGATACAATTTGGTTTGCCAAACAAAATCTTTGCCCAAACTATCGAGCGCCACATAAGTGGCAATCAGTTTTTGCGTAGATGCAGGGATGCGTGGCACATCAGCGTTATAACTAAACAAAGCCGTTTGTAGCGTAGTCGATGCTGCATTTTGCGGATTGTCCGTTAACGGTTGTACCACCATGCTCATGCTATCGGTCGGAATATTGGCTTGGGCAAGTTTGGCCTGAATCGTTTCAGGTAGCTTGTTAACTGGATCGCGCTGCCCCATGACTGCCTGGCTTTGCTTGGTCGCTGAATCATTGAGTATTGGCGGCTGGACTTGTGTGGTAGCTGACGTATGACCCACCAAGGACAGACAAGCCATCCATAGCAATAAACCCGTTTTTAAAGACAATAATTGAGTAGCGCGGGTTTGCAGACCCACGGATTGGCGCGAATTTTTCATAACAACAGCAACAATGTGACGAATCTATACTAGGCAAAAATAAGCTGCCACCTTAGCGCTTTTTGCCATAAAAATCCACTGGATTTCATAGCAAATCGGCTAAAATTAAGGCATTTAGACAAACTGCCGTAGCCTTCTGTTGCAATTCTCTACATTTCATTTTTCAGTTATTTGCTAAACTGTCGCCTAATTGCCACATTGCAGTCACTGCTATTGCCGTTTTGGGTTTCAATCGAGAACGCTAACCTCAGTTGTTTTGGGTGAAAAAATCATTTAAATTAAAGCTATTTAGATTAAAAAATTATTTAGGTTAAAAAAACTCTATGTTAAACAAATCTATCGCCACCTCTGCCATGACTATAGGCGCTATGAGTCTCGTGCTAGCGTTATCTGCATGCTCAAAAAAAGATGACAAAGCCGTAACCACTACTGCTTCTGCAACGACGACCACCACGTCAACTTCTACAACTACTGCACCTGTGGCGGCTTCCCAAGCCATCTCTAGCGCGCCTGCTAGTGCTGCCGTTACCACCACTGCTTCGTCAACCACGACAACTGTCACCACGCCAGCGACTGCAGAAAAAACCGCCAACGCTAGCAGCGTGCCTACAGTTGCCGCCAATAATGCCGCGGCTGCGACCCCTAATCTTGCGCTAAAAGCGGATTTGACGCAGTTATTTAAAACCTTAAACGAGCTTGACCGCACTACCCAAGCCAAACAAGCAGAAATGGCAAAAAAAATGCAAAACGCCAAAACGCCGGCTGACCAACAAGCTTTCTTTAAAGAAGTGGTGGCACAGTTAGATTTGCAAAAAGCCACGCTCAACAAATTAAAATTTAATGACCCCCGTGTTGCACAAACCCGCGATAAAATGGTTGAAAGTATTACCAATAGCCGTGCCGGTACAGCGGCTTTGATTAAAAAACCAACAGCAACCCCAGAGACCAACCCAGAAATTGCTAAGTCGATGGAAAAAGCGCAAAAATCCGCGGAAGAAGCCCGTGCTATGTTGATGCAGTTAACTGAGGAAGCAGGCATCAAGCCAAAAGGCGCAGACGCCGCTGCCAGCAAAAAATAAAGTCATCTTTAAATAAAAAACTCTCATGATGAGAGTTTTTTTATGCCGATTAGCTTTTATGACTTCATAAGCCTACTATGACTTCATAAACTTGCTATGACTTCATCAGGTGGGTAAACAACATGGCAGTCATGATGGCATCATTCAGGGCATTATGGGCAGGTAATCGCGGGATTTGGTATTCGTCTAGCAGTTGATTGAGGTGTGGTAACTGCCCAACTTGGCTGGGGTCATGTCGATGCTGATTTTGTTGATACAAGCGACTGACATCGACAAGTTTATTAGCCAGTTCCACGCCCAAAAACGGTTTGGCAATGGCATTTAAAAACGCCATATCCATGTCCAAACAAAACCCAATTATGGGACGGTTTTTAAGCATTGGCAATAATTGGGTGAGCATCTCGTCATACGATAAGCCATTGTCGACATCTATCGGTCTTAATCCGTGAATCACAATGGTGTCGTGGGTGGGCATCACAGGCGGACGGCATACCAATGACAGCGCGCTATCGGTATCAATCACAAACTCGTTACTTTCTTTGCGCACCCCTACTGCACCGACACTTAAAATATAATCTTGTTTGGCATTAAGTCCGGTCATTTCTAGGTCTAGGCTCATCCACTCATTAGGGGCTTTAGATAGCTGGGTATCAAACAGATAAGCGTACTCAGGCTTGCTGAGTCGCTGTTTGTGTCGCTCAAGTTTTTGACCGCCGAACAGATTTTTGATGCGATGAAACATGGCTTTTCTCTAGGCAATTAACAATCTTTATTTCGTTAAAAAATATCTAGGCGATAATGATGGGTAATAAAGGTTTTAAAATCTTTGACCATCGCCAAACATTCTTTTAACAAGTCTTTTTCCAGTGCTGATAAGTGATTGGGATTTACCGCTCGCGCTGTTCTATCCTGTGTGGTCAATGCCACATCCAGTCGTTTTGCCATAAAAAAATCCAGTGCTTCTGCCAGATTTTGCGCCATGGTGTCATCTAGCACGTTTTGCTGTGCCAGCTGCTGCAGTCGACTTCGAGTATTGGTCTCAGTGATATGATATTCCAGTGACAAGGCTCGCACGCCATGGACAATCGGGAATATCCCTGCTTTTTTTAGGTCAATATCGGTTTCACTGGCACCGACAAATTTTTGCCACCAACCACTGCTATCGCCAAATTGTAGAATCGGTTTGGCAAAACGGTTGATAAAGTTGCTAGTTGCCACATTTTGCGCGCTGACTTGCCAATGTTTTTGCAGCTGCTCAAAGAGCTTAATATCGCCGCAAACAAAATGCGCATCGACTAAGGTCGCAATCCACATCATATCTTCACTACTGCCACTCACGTACCATGCCGTGATTTGTTTTTCAAAGGCGGTTGAAGTTTTTCGCCAACGCTCGTTGCTAAGCATAATCTTGCCATCACAATAGGGATAACCCATATTCGCCAATGCCTCATTGAACTGCGCGGCATAGCTGGGCAGATTGTCATCTTTAAAACCATTGCGGATAATCAGCGCATTGTCTTGGTCAGTACGCAAGATTTGTTCACCACGCCCTTCTGAGCCCATCACAAACAGACAAGTATTGTAGAAGGTGATAGCAGGCACAATTAGCTGCCATACCTTGGCAAACACTTGTAAATTCAAGCTTTGCACCAGACGGCTGATAACATGGATTTTGATGCCGCTGGCGTGCTGCTCACGGATAAATTTACCAATCAATTCCACCGCCACCGCAACATCCTCTAAGCTCTGCGCTTGCTCAATACGAGCGACGATAAGATTGGAATGGTTGGTTAAAAAGCTCAGTAATTCGGTTTGCCCCAAAATCCCAATGATTTGACCTTGACTATCAATAATAGGTAAACGGTGGGTACGAGTTTGTAGCATGGTCAGCAAGGCTTCACTGACATCTTGCGATTGATGCACGGTATGGATTTTAAAATTAGTAAAGTCCAGCACAGGCGTGGTGGCAAAATCAACTTTCTGCCCAATCGCTCGGCACACATCGGTTTGGGTAAAAATACCGATGCGCTCGACATACGCTGCGATGGTGGATTTTTCGACGCCTTGTGCGATGAGTTTGTCACGCTCTGCTTCGGTCATTCGCGCTTGTGACTTAACCAAAATATGCTTGATGTCAAATTGGTTCATCGCCATCGTGGCATCGTATAGCGTTGCCGTATCATCAACAAAATGCGGCGGTTTGATATGCTGTCCCAAATTGGCAATCGGTTGATATAGCAGTTTTTGACTTTCACTTTGGGCAAGGCGGGCTTGGTGATGGTTGAGACGGGCAGCGACATCGGCAAACAAGGCGTTTTTTAAGGTGGGATTTTGCTCGGTGATTGCACTTAGCACTTGCCCATCGATACGGTACATCAGACTTTGCTGCTGGGTGATAAAGTTGAACACGCCGCTTTGCCTGACCTTGGTATCAAACCAATCGCCTGCATTTAAGGTAGAAATCAACGCCTCACCTTGTAATTGATGAACAAAGCCTTTAAGGATAATAAAAAAATCCCCTTGCCATCCTGCAGGTATAGGCTGCAAGTTGTCCAAATAGACGATTTTACTGTGCTGCTGCAGATGGGTTCGCTGCTGAGCGCTTAGTGTATCAAACGGGGGCTGGTGTAGATGTTGTATATCCAAAATCTGTATCGTTGAGCCACTCATATCACCATCCTTGTGTTGCGGCTAAAAATAAATCCCATGTCCTATGAGTCTTGTTAGATTATAATCAAAGTTGTCTGAGGCAACAATCATGTTTCAACAAATATAGATGGGTCGTGGTGGTATGTAATTTACACCCGTCAAACATATCAGTATAGGTAATGGGTAAACAGATGAATTATTTTGGTTTTCTTTGTTTAGGTCTAGGGATTTTGACATTGGTCGCGGGTATGCTATGTTTTTTATTATCTAAAGTCAGTAAGGAGCCGCCTGTCAGGTATAAAACCCAACGCATTGCGATGGTGCTGTTGCCACTGGCGATTGTACTGCTTAGTATCGGACTTAAATTTAGTATGAGTGTGGTGAATCCTGAGAGGTAATCCCTATTAGCTTTAAGGGACTTAACATTCTCTCAATATTAATGTTAATTTATTGTCAGTCTAAATGTACCTACTCTTAACCATAATTATGTTGGGGTTATAAAAAATACTAAAAAATAATTTTTATTTTTCTTATCTATATTGTTGCTTTATGTAACAAAAACTTTTAGTTTTCTAAATATTTGTTAATATCATAAAAGACTTTAGTTCACTATTTTTAACTAAAATTGGTTAACTAACTCTTTTTATCTAAACTTAGGAGATATATATGAAAATTAAAAAACTCTCAATTGCAACTCTTTCTATCATGTTAATGGCAAGCGGATTGACGGCTTGTGGCGGTAGCGACTCATCTTCATCCAGTACAGGCAATGCGACAAATCCCCCTGTAAACACCAGTTTATCAGAAATTGAACAAGCCAAAGAAATTGTTCGTACTGCAAAGTTGTTTTTGACCGATGCAGATTCTGTGCAAAAAACGTATGAAAGTGCTAGCGATTTAATGACTGATAAACAGCAGGATCGCTTATCTGATGCAGTAGATATACCAGCCATCATCCATGATTATATGCGTAAGCATAATTTAACTACATTGACTGCAGCACAATTACAAGATTTGACTAAGCGTGATACCACATCATTTGAAAATTTATATTCATATTTGGGACAAATTAGTCTAGTGCCTAGTAGCGATTTTCAAATTTCTCGTACTGCTGATGACCAATTTACGATGCAAGGCAAGCTAACAGCAACCAAAGATATTTATGACTACGTTCGAGTCAATAATCGTTATACTTATCAACAAGTTGACAAAGATATCTATGAGGTAGTTTATAAAGGTTATAAAGATACCTTAGATAGAATACAAAATAGCAGTACCATTCAAGGTAATTTTGGTTTTGACAGTATTACAATTGGTAGTGGCGCAGAGTTGGTTAACTTAACTGCCAACCAAACCGCAGGGCAATTTAACGCAAGTTTCAGCAAAAACGTGAATTATAACAGCGAATTTGATATTGATACCGTGCACATGGCTGGGACTACCCTTAACAAAGGTGAAGCCACTATTAAAAATATTGTGCTAACTGCAAATGGCAATACAGTTAATGCTACTGAACTCTCAGCATCGGCTTTAGACATTAGCAATATCGTCGATGGTCAAACACTAATTCGTACAGTCCCATATCAATTTAAAATCGCAGGTCAGTTGAAAATGGCGACGCCAAAAACTGATGCAACGTTTTCTTTAAATGCAAGTGCTAAAGAAAGTGATATCAAAAATATGCTTGTGATTGATACCAATGATGAGGTTGTTGAAAAAAATGGCGTAACTTTGCCAATCACTGCCTTGGTTAGTATCAAAGGTCAAGCGACTGGTGAAAACAATAAAACCATTCCTTTAGATTTCCAAGCAACCTTAAATCGTAAAGCCAACAAAGTGATTAGCCTTGATAACTTGGTTGCCACCGTAGAAGGTAAAACACTATACGCATTGGGTACGAGCAATTTTGATGCTAATAATGAGCTACTAAACTCAGAAGTTACTTTTAAACAAAACAAAGCGACGATTACTGTCAAGTTTGATAGAAATAATGATGCTATTAGCACGAATGGTAAACTCGCGGACATTCTTGTTAATGGTAAAGACTATGGCGATTTAATGCAAAATGGTAGTATGATTACTGCTAAATTCACTGATAATAGCTTAATCACACTTTAATACGGGATGGTGGTTGCTTTAAAGAGACAGTTTGCTGTCTCTTTTTATTATCTTAATTAAAGTCTCTTATGACAGTTCGGTGCTCAACTTGAAACTTTTATTTAATGCCAGCCGTTCTCAAGCATCTCTGCAACTACTATCTACACTGCTATTCATATCTTACAGTTTGAACAGTCACGCCCAAGCGGATACCTATGAATCTGAGAAACCTTATAACATTCAGTGGGAAACTGACATTACCAGTTATAGTCCGACTCAGTCGATTGATAGTTTTACCGATGATTGGGATGAGCCCTTAGAAAATGGTGATTTTGCTTATATTCAAGGTCGCAGTGACATCCGCTATTCTACTGACCAAAGCCCCCTAAGCTATGCTTTAAATTACCGTTATGATTATCTTTTATCTTTTAATCCTGCGACTGCTCAAGTGTATTGGGATTATAAAAATAACAAACTACCGTCAGAAAACCGTCGTTATCCATTAATGCTTACTGCCGATTATAGTGAGCGCTTAGGATTTGGTATTGCCAATCAATTTGAACTACCAAAACAATGGCAGATAACGCCCCAGCTCAATATTTGGCAGGGATTACATGGGTTAACTGGCACTTTAAAGGGGGATTTAACTACCAAAACTGCTTATGATGAACAGCGTAAGCTTGTTGACACGGTGAGCGTAGCAAATATTGATTTGTCTTATCAATATGACAAACCCGCTTTAAAAGAGGATCGTATCGGTTGGCAGCCTAACAAGCCAAATGGTATTGGCTACTCGCTTGACCTACATATAAACGGCAAATTACCTTACGATACCACTTTAATGGTTGATGCTTATGATGTCTTAGGAAAAATGTATTGGCACGATATGCCAATAACAGATTATAACTTTAACTACAGCGCCATTGGGCGTCCACCGTACACACTAGAAGGACAGCTTAGCAAAAAAGACTTGAGTCAAAATTTACCTTGGCATGTTCAAACTGCGATTGAAAAACGCTTTACGCCGGCTTGGTCGCTTGGTTTATATAGTGAGTTTAATGATGTAACTAATTTACACCAACTAGCGCTAACGCATCATACCCAATTTAAACTTAAACGCACGCCATTGACAATGACTGGCTTACTAGAACCCCAAACTAAAGCTATCGGCCTGCAAGTCAAGCATAAAGACTTTGGCATAAGTTATCTAGCTGATGACTTAAACATGAATGACGCCAAACGCGTCGCACTCAATTTTTTTGTACGACACGATTGGTAATCTGTTCTGAACGGATTTTAAAATCATAATGATAGCAAGGGAATTGATTGCGAGGGGTTGTTATACCACCGATAAAAAAGTCAGCCTAATATAAGCTGACCTTTAACCTAAATTCAAAACAATTAAGCGGGCTTGACAGCGACTAGCACACGGATACTATCAGGAATTAAGGATAAATGACCTAGGGCATGTAAGCCCTGTTCTTGCAAACGTTTTAATTGATTGATTTCTGCGTCTCGTACATTCGGATTGATGGATTGCAAATATTGCAGGCGCTCCACTTCACGCTCATAGCGCTGATTAAATACCTCTTTGGCTTGCTCACTTATCGCAGGTAATTGCTGGTTTGCCAATGCTACTGCTTGCTCATAGCGCACTTCGATAATGTCTTTACGCGCTTTGATGACTTGACGCGCACGGGTTTTATCCAAGCGATGAATATGCGACACAATCATATCAGGCGCAATTTTATCGCTAAAATCAGTCCCTTGCTGGCTTAAAAACACCCGAATGAGCGGCTTTGGTAAAAATGCGGGTAAATTAAGGAGCTTTGGCGCAATCGCTTCAACACGGAAATTAACTTCCACCAATACCAGTCCTTCAGGCATGGCATTACTTTGTAAAGTTGCAACCGTGGTATTACCAAACGTGCCTGCATTGACCGTTTCAAAGATACTTTGCATCAAAGGATGCTCATAAGTCATGAATTCCATGTCTTCGCGTAGTAACGCTTGGTCACGCTCAAAGGTCAAGGTCATACCATCTTCAGGTACGGCCAGTCCTTGCACTTGTACTTCATCACTCGGATGCAGCATCAATGAGCCATCACGCTGTCCACTATATTCCATATTGATGGACGACATAAAGCGTTCAAACAAACGTGGCAACATGTGGGTATCGTCAAAATCACGCATGGTGTAAGCGATTTTACTGGCGACACGCGGGCGACAAGAATTGTATTCAAGCAGTCTGTCACGCCCTGCTTGCATGGCTGCTTCTAATGCAAGACGCTGGGCGTTGCCTTCTTCAATCAACTGATCTAAAGTAATTTCTTGACCCTCATCTTCGACTTTTTGCCCTTCAAGTAGCGGTTTTAAATCCACAATAAACTGCTCTTGAACGGTTTGCGCCGTGGGTGAGATTTGGTTAAAAATATTTAGCGCTTCGTTATACCAGCGGTACATACGTTCAGTTGCTGTGCCTTCGACAAAAGGTACATGAATGGTAATCTCGTTTTGCTGACCAATCCGATCGAGACGACCGATACGCTGTTCTAATGTATCAGGATTGGCGGGCAAATCAAACAACACCAAATCACTGGCAAATTGAAAATTACGCCCCTCAGAGCCAATTTCAGACGCCAACAATACTTGCGCGCCTTCTATATCGGCAAAATATGCCGCCGCTTGGTCGCGCTCCAGTAGGGTCATTTGCTCAGTAAAAATCGCGGTTTTAATGCCCGCATGCAATCGCAATACTGCCTCTAAACTCTCAACCGTTGCCCCACTGCGCGCAATCAGCAGCACCTTTTGATGTTTCAAGGTGTTTTTAAGCAAATCAACCAGCCAAGGCACCCGCGGGTCTTGTTCCAGCCAACTGCCATCGGGCTGTAACTCTTCTGGCCATAATTGTTCGCGCAATTTACCTTGGGTGTGATAACTGTCTTGCCAACTTATCGGGATCGGCAACGGGTACGGCATTGAGCGCCGACCTTTGAAGCCAGAAATAAGCTCAGACACGCTCTCCCGGGTATTGCGAAATAGCACACGACCAGTACCATGACGATCTAACAATTCATTGATGGCGCGCGCACGACCTTGCTCATCATCACTGATGTCATGACCTAACAACTGGGCTAATGCTGTTTTTTGCTTATCTGACAGCGATTGGTCACTCAATAACACCTCAGCAATTGCTGCGGTTTGCGCAAAATTTTCTTCTGCATCGATAAAGTCGTCTAAATCATTAAATCGATTGGGATCTAACAATCGTAACCGCGCAAAATGGCTTTCTAAACCTAACTGCTCAGGGGTGGCTGTGAGCAACAACACACCTGCGGTTTGTTCGGCCAAATCTTCAACCAAATCGTATTTGTCATTGCCCCCTTGCTCGCTGTCCCAATGCAGATGGTGCGCTTCATCCACAACCAGCAAATCAAACCCCGCTTCCAAGGCTTTCTCATGCAAATCTTCATGGTCGAGTAGCAAGTCAATGCTGGCAATAATCAACTGCTCAGTCGTAAAAGGATTTTGCTCAGGGTCATGCTCTGCAATCGCTGCGGTTCTGACCAAATCAAAAATCGCAAACTCAAGATTAAAACGGCGACGCATTTCAATCATCCATTGGTACTGCAAACTATCCGGTACCAAAATCAAAACACGCTCAGATTTGCCAGTGATTAATTGCTGATGAATAATCAGACCCGCTTCAATCGTCTTACCAAGCCCTACCTCATCAGCAAGCAGGACACGCGGTGCGATACGTTTACCGACTTCATGGGCGATATACAGCTGATGCTCAATAACATCGACACGTGCACCCATCAAGCCTCTTAGTGGATGAGACGCCAAATAGGCTTGGGTACGCAAAAGCTCTTGGCGCAGTTCGTACCAATCATTTTGGTGGATACGACTGGCGAGCAAGCGCTCAAGTGGTTTTGCTAAATTAATATTAGCCGCAAGGCGCGTTTCCATAATCGCACGGTCATGACCTTCAACCGAGTATTTATAGACGCCGTTGGTCTCTTCAAAATCGCTGACCACATACGATGCGCCATCTTGGTCGTATATGGTATCCCCGACTTTGAAAGTCACACGCGACAAAGGCGCCGATGTCTTGGCATACACACGCGTTTCTTCACTTTGCGGGAACAAAATATGCACGCAGCGTTCATCAACGAGCACGACGACGCCCAGCCCCAATTCATTCTCTGTATCCGACAGATAACGTTGTCCAATCGCAAAATCAGTCATACCGCTTAACCATGCTTCCAAATTAGAAATTTAAATGATGAAAAGTAAAACTGTTTATGATAGCAAAAATTACATTTTCAAGTGAATGATTTTGTTGATAGCGGCTGTTTAGTTATTCATCATTCGCTACCAACGGACTGACGACTGGCATACCTTCGGTCATGAGCGCTTGTGTGAGCATCTCAATATTATACACCGCGTGACCTTTTACCGTATTTTCAAAGTAAATATACAAAGTATCAAAATTGGCTTGTTGATTAGCAATCGTCTTTGCCCAAGCCTGCATTTCTGTATCATTGTATCGATAATCATGCCGCTCGGCAGCCGAATGGGCATCCCACCAATCTAAGTTTTGCCCATGCATGCGTAAATAACCGATGCGACTAGTAAACAACAGCCGACTGGGCGGTAAACCATGGATATTTGGATAGTCCACACTACACCAAATCAAATTTTGCTGCTGAAAACTGGCATAAACTTGCGGGATATGCCAGCTTTGGTGGCGAAATTCTATCGCCAATGGCAAGCCATCAAACCAACTGGTCAAGGTTGCCAAATACTGACGATGTGCCACCGTTCTATCAAAACCATGCGGAAATTGAATCAATAACGCAGCCAAGCAATCTGCCGTCAAGATAGGTTCAATCGCCTGCAAAAAAGCTTGCGCGGTCTCTGCAGTGGCGGTTAATCGGTGGGTAAAATCTTGGTGAATCTTAATCGAAAATTTTAGCTTTCCGTTGGATTTTTTGAGCATACCTTCATACGCTTTTCGACCTAAAGGCGCATAAAAGCTACTATTGATTTCAACAGTGGCATAATGACGACTATACTCGGTTAAAAATTCGTTTTTTTTGGTGTCAGCAGGATAGAGAATTCCCAAAAAATCCGTATCACTGTATCCACCGGTTCCGATATAGATGCTCATAGAAAATTGGTTCTACTCAATTGCAAAATTAACCCATCATTGATTAATAGAAATTAATAAAAGTCGTATATAACGCCATCATCCATAACAAAAACAGCATCGTCAAGGCTAACAGCTGCGCTGCAGAACCTACATCTTTACCAATCTTTGCCAACGGATGACGTTCTGTCGATGTATGGTCAATTGACGCTTCAATACCGGTATTAAACAACTCGACGATGAGAGAAAAAAACGATGAAAACACCAGTATCATTTTAATCGGCATCATAAAAGGTAAAAAAATCAGCGCAACTAATAAAATGCTATTGAGCCATGCAACCTGTCGAAAAGCCGCTTCATTTTGATATGCCGCAATCAAACCATCTTTTGAGTAACCTGCGGCATTGATGATGCGTTTGAGACCCGTTTTTCCCTTGGTCTGTGCGGCATACCCATCTAAATGGTTGGCTAAATGGCTAGCAAACTTATCAGGACGCTGATTTGAACTAGGTGATGTCATGATGGTCATTGGGTTATAAAAAATTTTCTCATTCTACCATAGATTAATCCTAGAATTTTCACAATATCTACTGCAGCGAGCATTGATAGCCGTTGATAAACAAGCTTTGAATTATGAGAATTTAAGTGCAAATAAAATCTATAAATATTGATTGCCATTTTACTGATAATGGCATAAATTCTAAGACTTCTGCTATTTTTTGCAGTCACCACTCCACCTTGCAATTTTTAGTTAGTGTTGTCACCTTATTTGATGAAGAATGTATGATGAAATTACGCGCCACTTGCCAACTCGATTATCACTTTTCCCAGCCAACCCCTGCAGTGTTCCTATTACGACCGCAATCAGGGTTAGCACAGCAGATCATTCAAGAAGAATGGCAAGTCACGCCACCCCTAGCAGTTACAAGCTATAACGACAACTTTGGTAACTTATGTGACAGGGTTTTATTTCCGATGGGGGATTACCAAGTTAGCCTAACAGTTGAGCTATATACTAGCGAATGGATAGATGTCGCACCCGGTATGCCAAAAACACCGATTGAGCAGCTGCCTTCAGATACGATGGTATATTTGTTACCCAGTCGCTATTGTCTGCCAGAATTTCTACTTCAAGAAGCCCAAATGATAACCCAAGATTTTGCCGACGGTTATGACAAAGCAGCGGCAATTTGCAACTATATTCACCAAAACTTTACTTATCAATATGGGAGTAGTACAGCAGACACCACAGCACTAGAGACGTGGCAACATAAAAAAGGCGTCTGTCGTGATTTTGCCCATTTGGGCATCAGTCTATCACGGGCATTAGATATGCCGGCTCGCATGGTGGTTGGCTACTTATATCAACTTGACCCAATGGACTTACATGCGTGGTATGAGGTTTTTATTGGCGATCGATGGTACACATTTGACGCCACGCAATCAGCGCCTAAAGGCGGTCGTGCGATCCTAGGTTATGGAAGGGATGCTGCGGATGTTGCTTTTGCGACTTTTTTCGCACCATTTGAATTAAAAGATATGAAAGTTAACGTAGAAAAAATCGACGGATTTTAGCAGAGATATTTAAAGTAAAAGCCTCTATTAGAAGGCTTCAATGCCAATTTTTTAACGTCAATATGCAAAATTCACTTGGGAATTTCAAAGACCAAAAAAAACACCCCCTTACACTAGTAAGGGGGTGTTTTAGTATAGGGAGCTGACGATGACCTACTCTCACATGGGCGAACCACACTACCATTGGCGCATTGGAGTTTCACTTCTGAGTTCGGGAAGGGATCAGGTGGGACCTCCAAGCTATTATCGTCAGCAAAGGGGGATAGAGGAATGAGTTGTTTTAGAAGTAAAGTATCAGCTAT